>NZ_JBFTSN010000328.1:0-7310 GCF_056400045.1 Paenibacillus sp. 01L418 | reverse complement strand
CCTTTCTATATTGTCGAAGTTTTTTGTCCTTTAGACATTTGTCGCCAAAGAAATATTGAACGTGGAGATAGAACTGAAGACCAATCTGAGTGGCAAAATAATATTATGGCCAAAGATATACAATACAATTGTACTGTCAATACACACATAAATTCCTCAGAAGAATGTGCAGATTCAATTATAAAGTATTTATTTGATAGGTCCGAGGTTTAAGCTATCGGGGAACGTTTGTTTTATAAAAAAACGAAAGCAGCCGACCACAATGATTGGATGCTTCATTACACTAACGGGCAGGATTGTTCAATAACTTCGCGAATACTTCAAAATTGATAATTTTCGTTAAGTTCGTAAATACACTGTTAGCTGAAAGATACGCAAAAATAAAATTATGAAAGGCGGATTCAATTGAAGCCAGGGATTATAGTTCTTCTTAATGGAACTTCAAGTTCTGGAAAGACATTATATCTAATGAATTATTATCTCAAAATATATCCCATTTCAACATATATCAATTGATAATTTTATTAATGGGCTATTTCATAGTTATAAAGATTACATTAACAGTACCTATCCGAGTATTGAAACAAATGGTGCAGAGGATGGACAATTAGTAAATCAAATTCTTACATATCCGTTGATTTCATTATACTACTCGACAATAAAACTATTTTCAGCGATGGGAAACAACGTAGTTCTAGATTCTGTTATAGGTAATGACAAATGGTTCAATACTTGTATTGAATTATTATCGGATCACCCTGTCATATTCGTAGTAGTTAAATGTTCAAAGGAAGAACTTGCTAGAAGAGAACAACTTAGAGGAGACAGGGAAAAATTGAGTGGGAAAATATTACTTGACGCTTCAAACTAATAAAGACTGGAATCAATTTAGGAAACAGGACTTCTGTATACGGATGATTACCACCTGATATTATCTTGCACGGAAAGTCAGGCGACATAAACTACCGGATGATATGCTTCTTACGAAAGGAGGGATTGCCGTGGAATGGCTAGAGCGAATGAATCGAGCTGTCAGCTATATCGAAGACAACTTAGAACAAGATATTGATTACGACCAAATCGCTAAAATCGCCTTATGTTCAGTTTACCAATTTCAACGCATGTTTTCATTTGTACTTGAAGTCCCATTGTCCGAATATATCAGGCGTAGAAGGCTGACGCTTGCTGCATTTGATTTAAAGAACAGAAAAAACACTGTGACGGATATTGCCTTGAAGTACAGATATGAAACACCTGAATCATTCTCACGAGCATTTCAAAATCTACATGGAATGACGCCTACATTAGCGCGAAATGCTGAAAGTGAATTAAGAGCCTTTCCTCGCATCTCCTTTCAAATCATATTAAAGGGAGTTGTTGGAATGAATTATCGGATTGAAAAACGGGATGCTTTTCAAGTTTATGGGCTGGAGGATATCTACCATTACGACACTATTGCGAATGAGGAGGGCATATCGATCCCCGATGTTTGGCAAACCATCAGCAGTAATGGTGAGTTGGATCGTTTATCCCAGTCGGTTAGCGGGGATTGGAGAGACGAAGGCAATTTCAGCAAGGAACTTGGAGCTGTCTTTTCATTCGATTCCTATAAATTCACAAACAATACGACGTTCCCTTATCTGATTGGGTGTTACAAAGCGGTCGATAGCAAGGTGAATGGATATACAGTTGTTGATGTTCCACCATCCACGTGGGCAGTATTTTCAACTTTACATGATGGGAATGGCAGCGGCAAGTATGATTTGCGGTCTTTGAAGAATCGGATATTTTCGGAATGGCTGCAAACATCAACATTTACGATTTTAGATGGCGGCAACTTCGAGATGTATGGTACAAGCGTAGATGGCTACGAATATTGTGAACTATGGTATAGGGTCGAGGGATAGAATGGAAAAACGCGGCTGCCGACATGACCGGTCACTGCATGTTTTTAACTCGAAGATCGCACAAGGATCATTTCAGCATGGTTCATTAAACTAACGGAGAACTATAGTTGAACAAATAAGGAGCAGTGTGCTACGTGGCAGCTGCTCCCTTTCTTTGTTAAGCTAACGGGCAGAATAACGTATTAACTTCTAGGTGCCCAAAGCATAATGGAGACACCTACAACACAAACAGCGGCTCCGATCCAATCGTACATATCGGGTGTTTTTTTATCGACCAGCCATCCCCACAACACAGCAAGTATAACGAATACTCCTTCGTATGCTGGATAGACTCGTCCAAATGATGGGAAGCTCTGTACCGTTGGGATGATCCCCCTACAATTCCATACCATATTGGCTTGGATTCGCGTAGCCATAACCAAACAAGATAACCTCCACCAATTTCGGCAAGTCCTGCAACGATGAAAATTGAGATAGTTAACAACAAATTAGATTTCTCCTTACACTATGAACAAGTACCGGTGGTTTTTATTTTATCAAAACACTCTGATCAGGTTAGGCATTTACAGTTCAATCCATCATCTAAAATTTGGATCATGGGGTTAATTTGTTTCTTTTTCTCTTCCAACTCCTCACGTTTTTCTCGCGCCATTTCCTCCCATCGCTCTGATGGTGGAAGCGTTTCGAAACCTTCGAGCAGAACGATGATTTCTTGAATCGTAAAGCTGGTTTGCTGCGCAATTTTAATGAATGTGATTCGCCCAATTAGCTTTTCGGCAAAGCGGCGTTGACCGTTTATTCGTTCCGGCGCTGGCAATAATCCAATTCTTCCGTTCGATCAGCTAAGTAAGAATTGGGAGCTTGTCAAAAGAAATAAATTGTGTTTATCAATATAGAACACAAGCATATCACTTTCATGTATACCAAATCGGATTCGCATTTCTTTAGGAAATACAATTCTTCCAAAGACATCTAAAGAACGCACAACTCCAATACTATATCCCCCCCTTTTACCGCCAGTTTCGATTGCTAATCCAGGAGGTTCATATACCTTTGATCATACTTCTATTGCAATACATCTAATTTCATTGATAAGAATGAGCTGTTCCCCACATTCAATTCCTCCCGTTTGCTAGATCAGATTTTTATGTATATTTGTATTCCACATTAGTTCTCTAGAACAAGTGGTGGTTAGTTTACTAAAACACGAACAGGAAATCCAAATAAATGATAGAATTTAGAAGGATAAATAACTAATGATACGGAGCGTTAAGGAATGATTGGAAATTTTTCTTATATTATAGTATTAATTTTCTTTGTTAGCGGCACCATTTTCACTGGATTTATTTTTGAATCAAATTTCTTAATTATGAACGCGTGTGGTTACGTTGCTTTCCTTTTTGTGTTGTTTAATAAGACTCCGCTTATAATGACAAAGGCGCATTTTTTGATTATTAGTATAGCTTTATGTTATTGGGTTTCAGTTCTATACGCCGTTGATACTGAGGCAGCCATAATAGAAGCATCCAGAATTTCGAGTGTAGTACCGCTATCTTTCATGTTATCACTCATATCTCAAGAGCAGTTTGTAAAGCTTCTTTATCGATTACCTTGGGTTGGGAGCTTTTTGGTACTCGTTGGCCTCGTCTTCCATTTGCAGCGTGAAGGCAGATTGGAATCATTACTTCAATATGCCAATGCATTGGCAATTTTACTTTTAGTATGTATACTTATTAGCATTTTGGCGATTGCAATGAAGAAGTCAAAACAGCATGTATTCCTTATGACAATCAATGTCGTTGGACTGTTAATGACATTCTCTCGATCAGTATGGGTATTATGGCTCGTCTCGGTAATCATGATGCTTATTGTTATTCCTATCACTCGAAAGAAAAAGATACTGATAAGTCTCTCGTCAGCACATCTTCTAGGATTAATGATTGCAATGCTAGTAAAACAGGATATTTGGTTTTTTCTCAATCGTGTTTCAAGTATACAAGCGAAAACATCGGAGTTTCAAATTCGATTCGTTTATTGGAAAGACAGCATTCGAATGTTTATGGATTATGCTTTTGGGGGAACAGGCGGAGGAGGGTGGGCATTGCTGCAGCAAGCCTATCAGTCACAAAGATATTATGTAAAATTTATACATAACCATTATATTCAGGTTTTTCTAGATGTTGGGCTACCTGGTGGTCTAGCTTTTTTAGCGTTCATTGTATTCTTTTACAAGAATGCTCTTGTTCAATTGAAAACGAGTGAGATAATCGACAAGCCTTTGCAAAAGGGAATTATCATAATGGTTACGATAATGCTGCTGCATGCGGGGTTCGATTTTGACTTAACTTATCCTTATCTCAATATGTTGTTAATAGGTTTGATTTTACTGATACCTCAGCAAACAATTGAAATAAAATGGATTAAAATAAAATACATAGTTGCTGTCCCAACAGTGATTATACTCTTGTCTTTTTTTACGTGGATAGGTGTTGGTTATCAGCTGAAGGAAAAAGGCATGGAAGCAATTAAGCAAAGGGATTGGAATCATGCGGAAAAACTGCTTGAGCAGGCGGGAAGAGCTGTCCCGTGGTCAAACACAATCATATACGAAAAGGCAAAGCTATACATACGAATGGGCAATGAGACTGGTGATACTCGTTATTATGAAAAGGCAGAATCAGAGCTTATGAGGGCGATACAGATGGTTCCTCCAAAAGAACTATATACAGATTTATTTAAAGATTTACAGTAAGATAGATAAACATTTCATAACAGCCTAGATTTCGACAATATTTTTTGATAAAATTAATAGGTTATGTTAAAAAATTCTATTTTAGGGGCGGTTAAGTGAACAGTTCATTCCGTAAAAAGGTTAGTTTGTCTTTGGTTTCTTTAATACTATTATCTATGCTGGCACCGGTACTTTCTTATGCAGCGGCTTACATGGTTTTTCATTACGATGAACGTACAGGGGAGTTATCTGGGGGGATATACACTGCAGACCCTGATAATATCAAAGTAGAGAGAATCGATGAATCGGGTGCTGTCGAATCTATGGACGGAAAAGTATCAGAATTCTCTAATACATTGTACGATGATAATAATATCCCTTACGAGTGGGTACATTTCAGCAAATATGTTGGCTCGGATACGACCAAAGAACTTAGAATTACAGAAGGGATTGACGGTACGGTTTTTAATGCAAGTAGAAATGAGTATAACTACTATGTATATACGGATAAGCCTGTAGATTTAGATACTTATCGGATGAAAGGGGAAGAAGGCTTTTCTGGAAAGAAGGAGAATACGTTTTTGGTGAGTAACGATAAGTTGTTCACTTTTACTCCAGAAGAATCGGGATATGATTCTATTGTTATTTCACTTCCAAATAGCAGAATGGATAGCAATAGGATAAGTTATAATCCTTTGAATACAACGGCAAATGATTTTTCATTGACTGACATTAGCGTCAATCAAAGCGTTTATGCTGAAGCGCTATATCCTTTTAACAACTATTATTATTATGACGGCTTACCTGTATTAAACAATATGTTCGGACTTCAGTTTGCTGAACCACTTGTTAAAGGTAAAACATACGAGTTAAAGCTTTCTAGTTTAAGTGCTGGAGATGAAATTCAGATTGCGAGTGCTGGGAGAGAATACTATGCAAGCATAGCTTATGGGGAGCATGTAAGTTATACGAGTAGTGAGACTGGTGAGGTCCACCATTATATAAACCGAAAAAACATTGCTAAATTCAACAATATTACCTTTGCCTCAGCCATTGTATCCCCACCTTCCCCTCCTTCAGGTGGAATTGGCGGCGTGATACCTGATCCGAACCAAGGAAAACAAGTAGTGGATGTGGATAGTTTGAAGGGGAGCAAGGACGGTATTGTTGCTATTACCGTGTCTAAAGACAAACCTCAGGTTTTGCTTCCAATTAAAGCAGCAGAGGTACTTGGAGAAAATAAGCTTCGTCTAACCAGTGATAACATTTCTGTAGAGATTCCAGCAAAGGTTCTTGATAAGCTTCAACAGCTGCTTCCGGCAGACCAGCTTGAAGGGGCTCAAATTGAATTTGATATTAGTATTGTGGCAGAAGCTTCAGCTTCCGTTTTACTGAATAAAGCAAAAGATCAGACATCAGCAAGCCTTACCAGAGCAGGAGATGTATTTGACTTCTCCCTGTCGGTTATCACCAAAGACGGAAAGAAAACACCGATGAGTACGTTTGACAATCCCATTAAAGTGAATTTTAAAATCAATGAAAATGCAAATAAACAATTGTTAGGCGTTTATTATATTTCTGTTGATGGTAATCTGGAATATGTTGGCGGCAAAGTGAACGGGGCAGAAATTCAAGCGGATCTCACTCATTTCAGCCAATATGCCGTTCTTGAATATTCGAAATCTTACGAAGATGTGGCCGATGATTATTGGGCATCGGACATTATTAAGGTGATGTCTGCCAAACATATTATTGAAGGTGTAGACGGTAATAATTATGCGCCGCAAGCAAATGTTACACGCGCTGAGTTTGCATCTATGCTTGTAAGAGCACTTGGTCTTAAAGCTAGTGGACCAGCAGCTTTTAAAGATGTGAGTGCTAGTGCATGGTATGCTGAATCAGTAGCAGCAGCCAGTCAAGCAGGACTTAGCCAAGGTGTTTCGCCAAGCAATTTTTCTCCCAATGTGAAAATAACGAGAGAAGAGATGGCTGTGTTGTTAGTGCGTGCTTATGAATTGAGAACTAATACAAAGCTAGGTGAGGCAGCTAATTCCACATTTATTGATCGTAGCGAGGCTTCAAAATGGGCGCTGCCTTCCATTGATGCGGCTCAAGAAGCTGGAATCATTCGAGGACGTACCGAGAATGAATTTGTACCTCAAGCGCAACTGACTCGTGCTGAGAGTGCTAAAGCGATTTATAACTTGTTTGTGAATTAACAAAACGTCAAACGAAGTAGAAATGCTTGATACTGAACTGCACCCCGTCAAGTAGACAGTACAAATATAAATAATTAGGCGGCCTTAGTCCTGTTTTCCATTGGACTGAGGCCGTTTAGTTTTGCTTGTAATCGTTCGTTGTTGTAAAAATGAATGTAAGCCTCGATGTCCCTCTAAAGTTCCTCAAAAGTGTGGTATGTGTTTAAATAATACTTCTCGCATTTTAGTGTCCCCCAGAAAGATTCCATTGGACCGTTATCAATGCATCGCCCAACACGGGACATACTCTGGTTTATTTTGTTGTCATCCAAGTGCTCCTTAAAGGCCAAGGAGGTGTATTGGTAGCCTCGGACGCTAGAAGCATGGGGGATGCTTCTTGGGCTGCTTGCAGGGCCAGTTTCAACGTTTGGAATACAAGTGGATTGTTATTAGAACCCCCTAATACATATACAT
>NZ_JBFTSN010000327.1:0-7337 GCF_056400045.1 Paenibacillus sp. 01L418 | reverse complement strand
CTAGCATAACGATGTTAATGATCCATTGATAGAGCTTCCCCGATGCTTGCATAATACATCTCCCTCTCTAGAACAACGCGTTGTCTTTGTTGTATTTTCGTACGACAGCATTCGATAAAATGACCAAAATGAAACCGACCAATGCTTGGTACAGACCTGCGGCCGAGGACATCCCGATGTCGCCGAGGTTAATCAATGCTCGATAAACATAGGTATCAATCGTATTCGTAACTGGCATCAGCGCGCCTGTGTTAAGCGGAACTTGGAAGAATAAGCCGAAATCGGAGTAGAATATTCGTCCAATGGCAAGCAAAGTCATAATCGTAATAACCGACGATACGAGCGGTAGCGTAATCTTCGTAATTTGCTGCCACCGGTTAGCTCCATCGATCGTTGCTGCCTCGTAATACTCGTTATCAATGCCGATGATCGCTGCCAAATAAATGATGCACAAATTGCCTACGCCTTTCCACACGCTTACGAGCGTCAAAATCCATGGCCAATACTTGGTCTCACTGTACCAAGAGATAGGATCAAGCCCCATCGTCGGAAGCAAGGTTTTGTTCATGAATCCGTTCTCAACATCGAGGAAGCCGAGCACCAGATAGCCGACAATAACCATCGAGATTAGAAAGGGAAGCAGGATTAGCGTCTGATACAGCCTTGATAAGAAACGTTTGCGAATTTCATTAAGCATTATCGCAAGCGCTAATGCAATCCCCGTATTCAGCAGGATAAAGGTAATATTATAAAGCAGCGTATTTCTTGTAATGATGTAAGCGTCCGTTGTTTTGAACAAATACTCAAAGTTTTTAAAGCCAATCCAGTCACTGCCCATAATTCCTTTGGCAAAATTGATGTCCTTAAATGCGATCACGATTCCGAACATCGGCAAATAGTTGTTAATCAGCAGGTACAATAGGCCGGGCAGCGCCATCAGCACGAGGGCACGGTATTTCTTAACCTTTCTCATCTCCGATGCGAATGCTGCTTTCTTCTTCGTCTTCAATGAGACCTGCTTCATATTGGAGGGTGACGTCTCAGGATTTGCTTGCACGGGTCTCAACCACCTTTGGCTTCGTTTAATATGTTGCTTAACTAATAGTAGCGCAAACAAAATAGAGCCACTACTAATAATCCGACATCCGACTTTCGAGTTTCCGACATCATAAACGGGAAAAGAAAAATGCCGTCAGAGGGTCTCTAATCCTCTAACGGCATCGTTTATTTGGACGGACAGCCTTTGCGATAATACTGGGGTGTCATCGATACTTCTTTCTTAAACAACGTAGAAAAATACGAAAAATTCGAGAAGCCAACCGCGAGTGCGACGTTGCTGATCGTAGTATCGGTTCTTGCGAGCAGCTCCTTTGCAAGATTGATTCTTTCTTTCAAAATATAATCGGATATCGAGAGCCCCGTCTCTTTCTTAAACAGTTTAACGATATAATCAGGGCTTAACCCAATATAATCGGCGATATATTGTCTGGACAGCTCCTCATCGATGTGAAGCGCAATGTAGCGCTTGATCTTCTCGACCACCGTCTCCGTCGAATCCAGCTTTTCCATATGGACGAGCGCCTTCTCAAGCACATCCCGCACCCAATTCTGAAGGTTCGTCACGCTTCGTGTCGCTGACAAAATACGCTCTGGCGTCAAATGATCCGAAAAGATTTCATCCGCGCGCAGCCCCTGCTCATGCAGCGTATGCAGAACCATTTGCAGAAAGCTTTGATAAAATTGCTGCAGCCTTTTGGCGCCTAAGCACTCAATTCGTTTCCATGAATCCAAAAACTGCTGCGATTCATCGAGTACCTTTTTCTTATTTCCTTGCTTAATGAGCTCCGACCATACATTCATGGGCGGCATTGGAATCTGCGATTCCTTCTTTATTGGATCATCGATGAACATCACACAGTCTGCCATATTAACTTGATTCTTTTTAAAAGCGATCAAGCCTTCCACCATATCGCGCACTTCATGGACTTGTGCCGATTTGCCTATATAGCAGGACACGTGACAATATAAATAATGATTGCTCATCTCAATAAAAGACTGACAGCGCCTTTTGATTTCTTTGCTAAAAAGCTTGCCATCTTCTGTTTGCATAACATCCTGTGCAAACACAATGAGCATGTAATCAGCGTTCATCCGGACGATTTGTGCACTAGCAGCACGCTGAATAACGACCTCCTCAAGGGCGTTGTGGAGCGCATACTCCATAATTTGCAGATCACGGGCGGTTAATGATTTCTCCCAATGCTCGATACTGATAAGAACCGGCAGAAATGTCATAGACCTCGTGTACGGAAGCTTCTGCTTGCCGATAACCTCCAACATTTTATCCTGATTAGACGGAATGGCTTGCTTCAGTACATCCTGCCAGAAACGCTCAGCCACCATCGTTGCCGATTCCCGCTCCTTCCTGATTTTCTCGATTAGCTTCGTCATCACAAGCTTCAATTCATCATGCGGAACGGGCTTCAACAAATACTCGAAGCTGCCAAGCTGAAGAGCTTTTTTCGCATATTGAAAATCAGCGTGACAGGTAAGGAAAACACATTCGGTTTGGGGATACTGTTCACGTACCCATTCAAAGAGCTCCAGTCCGCTGCCCTGCGGCATTTCTATATCACAAATCATCATATCAAATGGCTGAAGACTAAATTCCTCCTTCGCTTGCCGAAGATTATGTGCGAGAGTGACACTTATAATGCCGAGCTCTCTCCAGTTCACACTCGATTTAATGCCGTTTGCGATAAAGATCTCATCATCAACGATTAATAAACGGTACATATTCACGACCTCATTTCTTTCGTTAAAGGCATCGTTATTTCAACTGCTGCACCATCTTCGTTATAAAAAGCCATGCTCGCCTTGTCCCCGTATAACAGCCGCAATCTGCGTCTTACATTCCAAATGCCAATATGCTCGCCATCTTCATTCATTAAATTAATTTCCTGCTGCAGCTTCTGCAAGACCTCCTCGGAGAAACCGCGGCCTGTATCATGAATTTGAATTCGCAATCTCTCTTCTGGCATCAATTCGCATCTTCCAATCGTGATCGCAATATGAGTCGGCTCATCCGTGTTAATTGCGTGTTTTATCGTATTCTCGGCAAAGCTTTGGATAATTAACGGAGGAATGTAACATTCCCTCAGCTCGCCATCAACAGTGATGTCGTACGTAAAGCTTCCGGGAAAGCGGAAGGTCTGGATTTTCAAATAGTTTTCACTATGATTAAGCTCATCCTGCAGAAGCACGTAATCCGTCTGGCTGCGGAACATAAACCGGAAATAGCGGATCAAGGAGAGGGACAGCTCCTGTATTAATTCGTACTTCTTCTCTTGCGCCAAGTAATAGACGATGTTCAAGCTATTCAAAAAAAAGTGAGGGTTAATTTGCAGCTGCAGCTGTTTCAGCTCTGCTTTCTGATTAATCAATTGCTCCTCATATACGTCAATTTTCAATTGTTGAATATCGCAGACCATGCTGTTGAACGTTTCATTCATCATCTCAAATTCATTGGAGGTCGGTTTATTCGGTATTCTTGCCTCCATATAACCTTCTTTGATTTTGCGCATGGCGACAATAATTCGATTGATCGGCAGCAGGACCACTTTACGCAGAAAATACAAAGCAATCACTAGAATGAGAATCGAGCCTGTCGCAATAAGCACAATGATTCTTTGCAGATAAGGAAGCTTCTCCAAAATATTTTGCTCGGGTACGACAGCTACTAATCCAAATTCACCTTTGCCTGACTTTTCGCCCATGACGAGGTAATTGTTGTCTGCGCCGGAAAGCTGATACGTCTTAGAGATATAGGATAAATCGATTTTATTTTTTTCGAAAAAGTCCTCGTCCTGTAGCGGTCTATTGCTCTCATCAACAAGCAGCGACCTGCCTTCCGATCCGAGGTCTAGAAAGTCCAGCGGGTCCATAACTCCGTCCACATTTACCCCTGCCCCAATGTACAGGTTGCCAGCCTTAATCATATGCAGCAAATAGTTTTGTTCTTTCAAATTCAGCACAGACCATTTATCGTACTGATAGCTTTTCATCGCTTGTTCATCGTTCAGAAGCGCAACAATTCCTTCCTTGATGAAATCATTGTTGGTATAAGCAGAGCCCGTCAGTTTAGGCGCGAACAACAAATCCTGATTCAAGGGTGAATAAATAAAAAAATAGTCCAATGCTTTATAATAAGTCGCATTGTCTCTTAACTCTGTAAATAGCCAAATTCGCTGCAAATTGTATAAATCTACATCTGCTTCTGGGAGACTATCGAGAATATTCAATCCGGATTCTTCCGCAGTAAATTTGAGCATGTAGCTATCTATATCCTCAAGCGTCGTGTCAATCAAACCCATGTATAGATTAAGCATATTGCTGTTGGACTGCGCCACTTGATTACGAACGACATCAATGGAATACAAATTGTTATAAATAAGAAAGGAAACCATCGGAATCATAATAAGCATAAGCCCTGTTACCAGCTTAAATCGAAGCGAATTAAAGAGAGAACGATTAAGTAATTTCAAGATTTGCTAAGCCCCCATTTGCCTCTTAAATAAAAAATAGAGCTATATACAACTATTAGCCGGGGATTAATCCCCGGCCGCACGTTATCAAACTATTTTTTCTTGCCGTAGCGTTTCGTCCTATCATCCACGATAATCCCGCTCCAGTTTAAGCCATATGCAAAATCATAAGCGTTCCCCTCGGAATCAACATGTACTTCCATATCGTGTGCAACATCTTCCAGCTGCTCCTCAACGGTCTTCATATTCGCAGGCATCTGCATCGGCAGCAGCCCTGAAGGCTCTGCTTCACCGGTAATAATATCTAGAATCGCTTGATCCTGTACCCCAAATGCAGCAATGATTGCATCGGCCTCTGCTTCAAATTCTGCAACGATAGAAGGTTTCGATAATTGCAGCGACACAATGACAGGTTTGCCTTTCATAACCTCTTTCGTTCTCAGTACAGCCTCCAAGTCCGAAGCATTTGTGGTCGTTACCGTTTTCCCCTTATAGGAGCGGTTTAACACATCTCTATCATCACCGGCTATACTAATTTCCCTAGTATGCTCTGCGGTATACGAGGTGTATTGCAAGCTTATCGGAACATAACCGTTTCCACCTGCTTCAGCATCTGCCTTGCTGTATCCGCTGCCGGAATCTGCCCCCGTAATGAACACCATTGCAAAATCAGCTATCTCCGGGTCATCCGTTACCTCGAAATATTTCTGTATAACATCCATATTGACGGGATATCCATCAAATGCAGCAGTCGGGAATCCGATCCAATTGGTACCTGCTGGTCTGTAGCGTTTAGGAATATAGACCGTCTTCAGTTTCTGTATCGGGAGAACGGTTCCTTTGTTTTTAAGCAAAACGAGTGATTTGAGCTGCGCTTCGTAGCCTGCTGTCATAAATTCAGCATTGCCGACAATGCGAGTGGTTTGTTCTGGATCGCAATACGGGTTCTCGAATAAGCCGACGCGGAACATGTTCTTCAAGAGCCTTACCGCTGACTGCTCAAACCTTGCTCGCATATAAGCTTCACCGTGCTCTGCCACACCGATATGGTAAGCTTCAATGACAGGACCCGCATCATTATTTCCACCGAATTGATCTACTCCGGCCATAAGTGCTTTGTAATGACGCTCCGAAACGGTATAACCTTCCTCAACCCCCCATGCACGTCCTCCTGGAAACAATCGTGTAATATCAGTGCCTTCATCGTCCGTAATTCCCCAGTCCGTGCACACGACACCATCGTAGCCATATTTATCACGAAGCAGGTTACCGATGATGTGAGCGTTGTAAGCATTGCCGACATTCTCGCCATTCACCTGATCTTGATTATAGGAAATCGTATAATAAGGCATGATGGCCGATGCTTTCTCCGTCCCTCCTGAGAGCTTGAATGCGCCGTCCAAGAACGGGATCAGATGCTCCTCGAAGTTGTTGYCTGGATATACAGCAAATTTGCCGTATCCAAAATGAGCATCTCTGCCGCCTTCGCCCGAACCGCCGCCCGGCCAATGCTTGACCATCGCATTTACGCTTCCTGATCCCCAGCCGTCTGATGGAGACTCTTCTTCAAACGAGGTCTGAAATCCGTCGACATAGGCTTTTGCCAAATCGGCTGACAGTCTTGAATCCTCTCCGAACGTGCCGTCGAAGCGTGACCATCTTGGTTCGGTCGCGATATCGATTTGGGGAGAAAGAGCGGTTGCAATGCCAAGCGCCCTGTATTCCTTAGCAGCGATCTTCCCAAACTGATGAACAAGCTCAGGATCAAAAGCTGCTGCAAGCCCCAGCGTTTCGGGCCACATGGAAATTGCGCCTCCCGCCCCTGCATTATATTCCTTGCTCGCATCGGACCCATGGCGCGGATCGCTGCTGTTATTCGCCGGGATGCCCAAACCTGTACTTTCGGCCAAGGCTTGTACTTTATTGTTCCAATGAGCAGCAATCTCCGGACTTTCAACAAAAGTAAGGAGCACATGCCGCAGATGGTCTTGGGTTAAAAACTTTATTTGTTCATCGGACAAATCATGCGGCTTCGCACCGCTCTCCGAATAGGGCTTGCCATTATAAGAGGCGGTGAAAAAGCCATGTGAAGCTGGAACAGCCTGATGTGCGCTGTACAACATCAAACCGGCAATTTGCTCGATGGACATTTTTGTGGCTAAATCCTTTGCTCGCTCTTCTGCCGGCAAGCGCCAGTCCTCGTATTTATCCAGCTTCCCATCCTTATTGAGGTCTTTAAATGCAAAACCATCTTCCACTATAATATTTACGCCTGAATTAGCTGAATATCCGAGTGTTGGGCCACCTTCATTTTTTACATATGTAATCGTTTCCAATTTTGTTTCAGTCCAATTATCACTCATGTCATTACTGCCTCCTAGGACGATTATCATATTCAGACATTAACGTATTCCCTCTCACTAGCGGAAAAACCTTCCCACTGATGGAAAGGCTCCCTTTTATATTGTTATTCCGTTAAATGAATTGAAACTTTATTCAAATTCTACAACTTTGCCCGTTTCAGCCGACTTATAGATCGCCTCTAAAATTTGCGTGACCACATAAGCTTGCTCTGGTTTTACGAGAGGCTCGGTATCATTAATAATACTATCGAGCCATTGTCTTGCCTCTTTCACGCCATCATCCTCAGCCCCTGGACCGAAGTAAGCAATGCCCCCGCTAAAGGAAGGTTTCGTCTCTACAAGCTGTCCGTGTTTGGCGCTATTAAAGATGACATCGCTTTTCCCAAACGTTGAGCTAGCTTTCATTTCTGCTCCGCCTTCTGTCCCGCAA
>NZ_JBFTSN010000326.1:0-8293 GCF_056400045.1 Paenibacillus sp. 01L418 | reverse complement strand
GCCTTAAACAAGTGCCACTTGATCTGTATGAAGCAGCTCAAGTGGATGGAGCAGGCAAAGCTCGTCAATTTTTTCGCATTACGCTTCCCATGATTTCTCCTGTTATTTTCTTTAATCTCGTGATGAGCATTATTAATTCATTTCAAGCGTTTACACCTGCATTTGTCATTGGCGACGGCCGTGGAGGCCCGCTTGATGCGACCATGTTCTACACCCTGTACTTGTATATGAAAGGCTTCTCGTTCTTCGATATGGGTTATGCATCCGCGTTAGCCTGGATTATGCTGCTGATCATCGGGGCGTTTACAGCCATTATTTTTGCAACATCAAAATATTGGGTATTTTACGGTGACAGCAAGGAAGGGAGGTAAGGCAGCTATGCAAGTGAGAAAGTTAAACGGATTAACTAAACATACGATCATTATCATCTTTGGCATTGCCATGCTTTACCCGGTATTATGGTTAATAAGCAGCTCTTTTAAGCCTAATGAGCTGATCTTTACACAGCCGGGATTATGGTCAAGCTCATTCACTTTGGATAATTATATTAACGGCTGGCGCGGCTTTCAGGGAATAGCATTTAGTAAGTTTTTTGCAAACTCATGGCTGATATCGATTCTAAGCGTGCTTGGCAATGTGATTACCTGCTCCTTAGCAGCCTTTGCGTTCGCGCGGTTGAATTTCAAGTTTCAGAAACTTTGGTTTTCATTAATGCTGGTGACGATTATGCTGCCCTATCATGTGACGCTTGTTCCGCAATACGTCATCTATAATGAGCTGCAATGGATCAATACGTATTTTCCGCTGGTTCTGCCAAAATGGCTGGCGCATGATTCCTTTTTTATTCTTATGATGGTGCAGTTTATCCGCGGAATTCCGAGAGAGCTGGATGAAAGTGCGACGATTGACGGCTGCAGTCCGCGGCAAATTTATTTCCGCATTATCATTCCGCTCTTAGTACCCGCTTTGATATCCGCCGCTATTTTCACTTTTATTTGGTCATGGGACGATTTTTTCAGCCAGATGATCTACTTGAGTGATATTAAGCTGTTTACAGTGCAGCTGGGAATTCGTTCTTTATTTGATCCTACTGGTCAATCGGATTGGGGCGCGCTGCTTGCGATGTCGGCATTGTCGCTTGTGCCAATAACGCTTATATTCCTTATTTTTCAACGCTATTTCTTGGACGGCATCGCAACTACCGGTTTGAAATGATATTGTGTTTTCTTGCTCGATAACCGAAAAAATTGATAATGAATACCCGAAGGAATGAAATTCCGTATAAATGGAAATCAGGGTAGCATCATAAGTGAAAGCGAATTCATAATAGGGTATTGGGGGAAATCAAAATGAAACAGCGGTTGCTTATTTTGGCTTTAGGAATGTTAATGGTATTCACTGCGGCATGCTCAGGTGGTACGGGCAGTGGAGGATCAAGCAATGAAAAAGAGAAAAACGGAAATGAGTCAAGTGAAGCAAAACAAGTAGAACTGCGCATTATGTGGTGGGGAGATCAAAAGAGGGCGGATATTACAAACGAGGCGTTGAAAATTTTCCAAGAGAAAAACCCATCCATTAAGGTTGTTGGCGAGTTTGCCCCATCCACTGGTTATTTCGATAAGCTTAATACGCAGCTTGCTTCCGGCACGGCGCCAGACATTTTTTTCTTAGGAGGAAATGTGGTCGATTATGCGAATAAGGAAGTGCTTCTTGATCTTTCTCCATATGTGGATAAAGAGCTTAATTTAAGCGATATGGATCAATCGATGATTCAATACGGCACGATAGGCGGCAAGCTTCTTCATATTTCTGCTGGTGCTAATGCACGCGGAGTCGTTGTGAATAAGACGATGTTCGAGAAAGCGGGCCTTCCCGTACCTGAGGATGGTTGGAATTGGGAAGACTTTGCACGAATCAGCAAAGAAATCTCGGACAAACTGGGCAGCGGTGTCTATGGTACTTATAACATGTCCATTGATGGAATGGATATCGGCCTGAAGCAGCAAGGCAAACAGCTTTATGATATGGATAAAGGGACGCTGGGCTTCGAAGAGGCTGACGTGTTAAAATGGTTCCAATATTGGGATGAAACGATGAAAGCCGGCGGTGTTGTCCCTTCCGAGCTGCAAGTATCCAATCCTCCCGGCGATACAAGTAAGTCATTAGTTGTCACAGGAAAAGTAGCGATGAGCTTAATTCCGTCCAATCAATTGGCAGCATTGCAAGGACTTACGCAAGATGAGCTGATTATGGTACAGCTGCCGCGCGGCGAGAAGGGAACAGGCGTAGTGTTCGAGTCAAGCCAAGGTTTGTCGGGTTATGCCAAGACCAAACATCCAAACGAGGTAGCGACGTTGTTGAGTTTCTTCATTAATGATCCCGATGTTGCGAAATTGTTAGGCAATGATCGCGGTGTACCAGTGGTTGCGGCTAACCGCAAGCTCCTTGAAACTAGCGCGAACAGCGTAKAGAAAATTGTTTATGACTACACAAGCCGTGTTTCAGAAGCGACAAACAAGGAGCCGTTTGCGGTCAGCTACAATCCTCCGGGCTTCTCTGAATATTCCAAGCTTGCCGAATCGACGATGTATGAAATTGGTTTCGGACGCAAGAGCGTAGAAGTGGCTGTTAAGGACTTCTATAATGGCACTCTGAAAATATTCAAAAACAATCAATAGTTTCCTGTGAGTTGGTATCAGCAATGCATGAATAGACAGGCTGCCTCGCGGCAGTCTGTTTTTAAATAAGTGGAGAAAACAATTATATCGGAAAAGCGAGGCGATTAGGATGRGCGAATCATTGCTGAAGCAGCTTCGAGAGCTGTCTATAGATGAGAAGATTGGCGAGTTGACGAAACCATCTCATAAAAATAGCCTTGAGGAATGGAAGCAATCCGGCATTCGTTTTACAACACGTTCAGGCAAGCTTGAGCAGGTTTATTATGCAGCAGTGCGCAAGCTGCTCGATTGTATTGTTCCTACGGGCGGTGAAGAGCCGATTTTGCAAGAAGGAGGAATCTATCTCGGCTGTTGGCTGGAAAGTACAGGAACGATTAATGCTGAGCTACTTTCTCGCTTTATACCATCCGTATCGGATGCAACTTTCCGCTCGTTTGCCGTGCACCAGCGTGAGGATGGTTTGTTGCCTTATAAGGTAACGGAGCATGGTCCTRCATTCCGGCAGATTCAGCTGGTGACGCCGCTTGCACGCAGTATATGGAACCATTATAAGCTGAATCATGCGGGGAAGCCGTTTTTGCAAACGATGTATACTGCGATGGCAAGCTACGATGAGTGGCTGGTTCAGTACCGAAATACCCGTGGAACAGGTTGTGTAGAGGCATTCAGTACTTTTGATACGGGGCATGATCTTTCACCGCGGTTCTGGCATGTCCCTGACACCCCTCATCTTAATGATGCTGCGCAAATGAATCCTGATTCTCCGATATTACCTTTTTTGGCGCCGGATTTAACTGCAAATGTATATTGTCAACGTCTTTACTTGGCTCGTATTGCAGAGGAGCTTGAGCTTCCTAGCAAGCAGCACTGGCTAGCGAGAGCCGAAGAGAGCTTAACGAGCTTGTATCGTTATTGCTTTGATGGAGAGGATCATTTCTTCTATGATCGAGACCGAAATGATGAGCTTGTGCGAGTACAATCGGATGTGCTGCTGCGCGTAATGGCATGCGAAGTAGGAGATCAGGCTTTTTTTGATACGATGCTCAGACGTTATTTATTGAATACAAGCAAATTTTTTGCCAAATATCCATTTACTTCGATGGCTATGGACGATCCGCGCTTTGATCCGTTCTCTAGCTACAACAGCTGGGGAGGCGCATCGAACTTCCTTAGCTTGATTCGCGCACCTCATGCTTTCGAGCATCATGGACGGCACGTTGAACTCACTTGGGTGATGTACCCGATCTTAGCTTCATTTACCAAAGCAACCCGCTTTGCGCAGGCGGTTAGCCCGTGGACTGGAGATGAGGGATTTACTGAGGCGTATTCTCCGTCGATATTGTGCCTGTTAGATTATGTTGAGCGTTTATGCGGTATTTTGCCTACACCAGACGGCGAGCTATGGTTTACGGGACTTGTACCCTACAATATGGATCATGGAGAAGAGATTACCGGTGAGACAGGCTACAGCCGAATCGTGGATGGTGTTACCTATGAACTGTTAAATATGCAGGCGGGGTCGGAGCTGTATCGAAATGGAGAAAGCTTCATCCGTTTTCCAAGCGGCATTCGCGTTATTACCGATCGCCAGGGTCAAATGAAGGGAATCATTGGAATGAGTGTACGTGAGATTCAGGGTGCAATTATTTATAATAATCAAGAGATTCCTTTTCATGTGAAAGGCAATGAGTATTTGACCTTTGAGAAGGGCAAGTTTAGCGTGGAGCGTGCAATTGGCGTCGTAAATCCGACTTACCGTTAAATGCGGGGTTGAAAAGTGATTATTGAGGTTCATTGTGCAACAAAGAATAAGCCTTGAACCCGAATGGGCTCAAGGCTTGTTTTATTATTGAGGCAGCTGTGACAGACGACGTTCCCTTATCAGCACGATAGACATAATCGTTATTGAAATAGATACTAGCGCAATTGGAATGACGAATATGGATGGATCGTACCCTTCGATGAATAATGGTAACAAATATCCGATTAATGATGCCGTTAGTGAAATGAAAACGTACAAGCTTGCGCCGAATCCGGTCCGGCCTGCGAACATGCGCTGCACATACCCCATCGCTACTCCGTACAAGATGGATACAAAAAAAGAATAAATCGGCTGAATGAGGAAAAAAACGATCAATGGCGAGTGCAAGGCATAAATCGTATAAGTAATAAGCGCCCCAAAGCCGCCAATTAAAATAATTATTTTGCTGCCGTATTTCGCCGCCCAATAACCGGCGATGGTCATGAACAACAGCTCGAATACGGCTTGGGAGCTCCAAATATAAGACATATATTCCGGCTTGCCGAACAACGTTTTAACGACAAGCGGCAAGTACAATCCGCGAATGGCATCTGCGCATGCAAGCAGCAGCAGAGCAATTAGCATAATGAGGGAAAAAGGCTCGCTCGCTCCCATATTAGCTTGTTTTTTCTCTTCAGAGTGTTCCCGGTAGAACAACAGCAAGATAACGAGCATTGCGTAACCTGCAAAGTTGCCCCATAATACACCTTGAAACGTAGCAATCAAATACAAGTTCGCTCCTGCCAGCAAACCGCAAAAAAACCCAACACTGTACCCTGCGCGCAGCCATATTTGTGCCATCTCCACAATATCCCCGGCAAGTCTAGCAAAATGATTCCGAGATATAGCGAACAATTGTCCCATAATGAGTCCGGACGGAGCGCTCACAACACACATGCCGATCAGCGCCTGGACATAACCTTCTGCGTTCATATAAATGAACAAACCGACGAGACATAACAAAGCAGCTGTAATGACCAGTCTCTTTCTGCTGCGCAGCTTATCACTTAACAGTCCAACTGTAATCGTAGTTCCCATATTGAGCAGCAGCGACACAACGAAGATCGATACGACTTCATTCTTTGAAAGCCCGATGCTCTCACTTAAATAAATTGCATTCATCGGTGCTAGAATGCCCATGCCGATGCCATAACAAAATAAGGTGAAAAGCATCCTACCTGCACCATCCACCTGCAAAAAACGTTTCATATCTGCGGCAATACGCATCTTCAACCTGCTCCATTCTCCTCATGATCTTGCCAAATTCTAACAAAGTGTAGCTCACTTTTCTCGTGTTGTCTAGAAGAAAACGGTGGTGATCAGGGCAGAAAATGAATACTATTCTGTAACAAAACACCTTTGTTATTTGTCATATAAGCAAAAACATGAGGTGATCATTATGAATGAGCGAAAAACAGCCTATGACGCTGTCATTATTGGCGGCGGTTTATCTGGTCTGACAGCTTCTATTTATTTGGCTAAAGCAGGATTACGCGTGCTGCTAGTCGAAAAGTCCAATCGATTGGGCGGAAGGGCATTAACGGTGAAAAAGAAAGGAGCTTATCTCAACCTTGGTGTTCATGCTTTCTATCAGGATGGGGTAGGCGAGGAAGTGCTAAAAGAGCTAGATGTTAAGCTAAAAGGAGCCAATCCACCGCCATCAGTGGCCGCAATATGGAACAATCAAGTGTTTCCTTTGCCGACTGGGCCCATTCAATTGATGACATCTAAATTGTTCACGATTACTGGGAAAATAGAGCTAGCACGGTTTATGATGAAATTAGCTAAAATCGATACAACGAAACTCGAAAGGGTAACATTCCGAGAATGGGCTGAAAAGGAAGTTCAAGATCCGATGATTAGGCATGTTATTTATTCGATTTGTCGGACGAACACCTTTGTGCCGCACCCAGAGCTGCTAATAGCCTCAATCGCTGTCAAGCAATTGCAGCGAACGTTTGGCGGAAAGGCATTTTATATTGAAAAGGGGTGGGCAAATCTTGTAGATGCGCTAAAGCAAAAAGCAGAGCAAGCCTCGGTTACGATTGTGACTGGTTGTTCAGTAGATGGAATTGTACCAGACAAAGAGGATTTGCGAGTCAGTTTTGCGGATGGAGAGTCATTGGTGATTTCGTCTGTCATCGTGGCCGCTGGTCTAGGAGATGCATGTAAGCTTGTAAAGGACGCTAATCAGAACCTGCTTAATTGGAAGGAGCAAGCGCATACGATAAAAGCGGCTTGTTTGGATCTTGTATTGCATCGTCTACCGAATCCAAGCGCATCCTTCATCGCTGGCTTCTGGTTGGACGCTCCTATTTTTTATAACAACCCAACATCCGTTGCCAGCCATAACGACGATGGGGATTCTGTCGTCATTCATATGATTAAGCAGCTTGGAGAAAATCCGAGCTATCCCAAAGAGGATGAACAGCACTTGGAGCAAGCGCTAGATCTTATGCAGCCGGGATGGCGCGAAGTGGAAGCTGCCCGTCAGTTTTTACCGAATATAACGGTTGCTCATGATTTTGCTTCTATTGATAGTTGAAATCGACAAGCAGGCAGCGGGAATTGTATGTGGGCCCGTGGCTGCCAGAGCCTCTCGTTACGAGTGGTGTTAACTCAAACGATCCGCTCCAACTATACATTTCGAAGGAAATGTTGTCTACCGCATACTTGCTGTTATTGCAGCAGCTGACCGCCGTAGAACGTGTTGTTTTTCTATTAAGGGAGTTGTTTCATTACCCATTTCAAGATATTGCCGCTATTCTCGATAAGAGCAGCGGAAACTGTAGGCAAATTTTTTATAGGGCAAAAAAAAGCATAGGGTCTTCTTCCAGCAGTGAATTGACTCCGCAGGAGATTGCTAGTCCTATGATGGAGGAATTCGTAAACGCAATCATTTCTGGCAATATCAATCGCATGCTGTCGATTCTTTCCACGGAAACAGTATTGTATACGGATGGAGGCGGCAAAACAAATGCGGCTCTGCGTCCGATTGTGGGGCAAAATCTTATTATCCGTTATTTTACGGCGATTAGACCGGAAGTTCCTTCAGATTTCACTTGTGATGTTGTTGAACTAAATGGAAATAGCGGCATTGTGATTAAGTCTGGCGAGCTTACGTTTTCGGTTATTACCTTCCATATCAAAGACAACGTCATTTCGGACATTTATATTGTCATGAATCCAGAGAAGCTGCGCCATTTTAATAGATAGAAAATAAATAAATAAAACAACCATAACAGCAGAGATGCAGTTATGGTTGTTTTGGCTTGTATTAGACCAAGATATATCGAATAAGACCTAAGAGGGCGAAGCAGAAAAAAACGGTACCAGCACCAATACCTGTAATTGCGCTATGGGCTACCTTAAGCTTTTGAGATATGATTAACGTACTAATGGCAACGGCAATCAACAATGCAGCAAGTACATATAAACTGGGATCTTTGAAAACATGTTTCAAACTAATAAAATGAATACCAACAATAAAGGCAATCCAAGGGGAAACGTATTTGCTGCGTTTTGTTTTTATGAATACAAAAGCACCCGCACCTGCCAAAATGATCTCAGTGTATACCGAAATCAAATAGTTACGGAAAGATGATTGATTAGACAAAGCGGAGGGTGCGTCCCAGTTCGTTATACTTAGGTAGACGCCTGCCAAGCATACTAGAAGTGCAATGCCAGAAGCTATGCCAATGTATTTGCGCCAACTCGCTCTAGGATTTTCTTGTGCCCAGCCAAACCAACTGAAACTAAACATGCCAAATATTGCTGCATACATGGTGTAATCTCGAAGATAATCCATACAAAC
>NZ_JBFTSN010000325.1:0-7375 GCF_056400045.1 Paenibacillus sp. 01L418 | reverse complement strand
GTGCAATAGCAACCAACGCTTGATCCGGCTTTGGCCTCTCATTACTCTTTAAAGTGGACATTATTTTCGCATCCCCCTCCTCATTTAGGATCGTTGCTCGATAGGCAGCCAAGGCAGCAAATCACTGCCTATATAATCGGCATTTGGACGAATGATTCGATTGTTTGCACGTTGTTCAATGATATGGGAAGCCCAGCCGCTGGTACGAGAAATAACGAAGATCGGTGTAAAAAGTGAGGTTGGAATGCCCATAAATCGATAGGCTGACGCGCTGTAAAAATCCAAATTGGCAAATAGTTTTTTCTCTTGCAGCATTATTTTCTCTATAGACTCGGAAATTGGATAAATGATTGAATTCTCAGCCCCTGCAGAGAGTCTATTTGACCAGTATTTAATAATATCGGATCGTGGGTCAGAAACAGAATAAACACGATGTCCAAAGCCCATAATTAATTTCTTGTCCTTCAGCATTTGCATAATTCCGATCTCGGCTTCGCGCACGCTGCCGAATTGTTCAATCAGCTCCATCGCGGCTTCGTTGGCACCGCCGTGAAGAGGTCCACGGAGTGTGCCAATGCCAGTCGTAATGGCGGAATACATATCTGATAAAGTAGATGCAGTAACACGTGCTGCAAATGTAGAAGCGTTGAATTCATGCTCCGCATACAATACAAGTGAAACATCAAAAGCTTTCTCATGAAGCTCGTTCGGGCGTTGATCATGAAGCAGCTGCAGAAAATGTCCAGCAACACTTTGTTGATCTGTCTCTGTATCAATCCTTCTCCCACTCTTCTGATAATGATACCAATATAATAAAATAGAGGCGCTGCAGGCTATTAATCTATCAGCGATGTGGGAAGCGTCACGCTCCTCATTTTCTGGTTCGAACGCAGCTAACGCCGAAACCCCCGTTCGAAGCACATCCATTGGATGTGTGCTGCTCGGCAACTGCTCCAATATGTTCAATACACCTGCTGGCAGTTGTCTAAGTGACGCAAGCTTCTTCCTGTAATCTTTTAACTGGACATCGCTTGGCAAGGCTCCATATAACAGTAAAAAAGCAGTTTCTTCAAAGCTGCCATGAAGGGCGAGATCATCAATCGAATAACCTCGATAGGTTAAGCCCTTTCCTGCTTTTCCGACTGTCGAAATCGAAGTCTGTCCCGCTATAACGTCGGCGAGACCGCCTTGTTTTTTAGTTGTCATGACGGTTCTCCTCCTCTTTGACTCCATAAAGCTGATCCAGCTTCTCTTCGTAGCTCAAATAATCGAGGAGGTCATAAAGCTCTGCTCTAGTTTGCATAACATTTATGACATTTTTCTGTGTTCCTTCTTGTTTTATCGTTTCATAGACATGAAGAGCTGCTGCTGACATTGCGCGAAAGGCGGATAACGGATAAAGAGCTAAGCTGACACCTGCATGCTCAAGCTCATTTATCGTATACAGCGGAGTTTGCCCGAACTCCGTAATGTTTGCGAGTATAGGAACCTTCACCGCATCAGCAAAGGCTTGATAATCCTCAAGTTTTGTTATTGCCTCAGGGAAAATCATATCTGCTCCGGCCTCCACACATGCGCATGCCCGTTCAATCGCTGCTTCTAACCCTTCTACCGCAAGCGCATCCGTGCGAGCCATAATGACAAACTGATCATCTTCTCTTGCGTCTGCAGCTGCTTTAATCCGATCAATCATTTCCTCCTTGCTTACGATTGCTTTGTTAGGGCGATGCCCGCAGCGTTTAGCCAGGATTTGATCTTCAATATGAACGCCGGCGGCTCCCGCACGGTTCATCAGCTTAATCGTTCGCGCAATTTGGAAAGCTCCTCCAAAGCCCGTATCCACATCTACGAGCAGCGGCAGCTCTGTAACACTCGTTATTCTTCTTACATCCTCAAGACAATCCTGCAGCGTTGTAATCCCAAGATCAGGCAGACCGAACGACGCATTAGCAACACCTGCACCAGATAAATACAAAGCGCGAAACCCTGCTCTTTCCGCCATTATTGCCGAAAAGGCATTAATAGCGCCTGCGATCTGCAAAGGCTTCTCGACTTGAAGCGCCTCGCGAAATCGCGCTCCGGGAGTATGACCCATCTCGCCACCGCCTTTTTAGAAATCATAATGATTTGAGTATTTTGCCGCTAATTACGATTCGGTGAATTTCGTTTGTTCCCTCGTAAATTTGAGTGGCTTTCGCATCTCGGAACAGTCGTTCTATCGTTGATCCTTGCAGACAGCTGTCTGATCCGAGCATTTGCATAGCCTGGCTAGTCACTGCAACTGCTGTATCAGATGCGAACATTTTGGCCATGGATGCTTCCTTCGTACAAGGCAAACCTTCTTGATGCAAATACGCCGCGCGATAAACGAGCAATCTCGCTGCCTCTACTTTAGCTATTATGCCAGCGAGTTTAACTTGCTGATGCATTGCCTTCTGATCTGGCTTTATCAACATTGCAGCCTTCGGTTGGAAGCGGTCATTTAGAATATTTAGTGCAGCTTGCGCAATTCCAAGCGCTTGGGCGCTGATTCCGATACGTCCGCCATCAAGGGAGCCTTTGGCTATGGAAAAGCCTTTGCCTTCTTCGCCAAGTCTATGGGAAACGGGTATCCTTAATTGATCAAATATAAGCTCACAAGTATTCGATCCGTGCAAACCTAATTTTTTTTCTTTTCTTCCGATCGTTAGCCCTTTTGTTTCACTTTCAATAATAAAAGCGGTAATGCCGTATGCCCCTTTGCTTGCATCAGTCACTGCAAATGCAACATAAACATTGGCAGCGCCGGCATTCGTGATAAATACCTTTGATCCGTTCAAAACATAATATTCACCGTCTAATACTGCTGTTGTTCTTATAGAGGAAGCGTCCGAACCCGCGTGAGGCTCTGTTAACGCGAAAGCGCCTAACCGCTCACCCGAAGCAAGCTTGGGAACATAGCTTGATATTTGAGCTTGCGTACCATAATGCAGGATCGGCAAAGTGCAAACCGAAGTATGAACGGATAAGATGACGCCAAGCGCTGCGCTTATCTTTGATATTTCGTTAACCGCAGCAATATAGGAAATGAAATCGCAGCCTGCTCCTCCCCATTGCTTAGGAATTGGAATGCCCATAAAGCCTGCTTGTGATAGTTTTTCAATGAGAAGGCTGGGAAATTGATCATGTTGCTCCATGAGTGGCACAGCGCTGGCTACTTCTGTCTCTGCAAAACGTCGTACCGCTTGTTGCAGCTCTAACTGTTCCTTTGAAAGTCGGAGTTCCATTGCCCGTCTCCCTTCGGATGTACCTATCCCTTCTCATTTGAGTACACATAAAAGCCACGTCCGGCTTTCCTGCCTAGCCAGCCAGCCTGCACATATTTGCGCAGCAGCGGGCATGGTCTATACTTTGAATCGCCGAATCCAGCCTGCAGTGTCTCCATGATTGCTAAGCAAGTATCGAGCCCAATAAAGTCGGCAAGCGTAAGCGGACCCATCGGATGGTTCATGCCAAGCCTCATCACTTGGTCTACAGCTTCCGGTTCAGCGACCCCCTCATACACCGTGTAAATCGCTTCATTTATCATAGGCATCAGAATTCGATTGGAGACAAAGCCTGGGAAATCTTGAACCTCAATCGGCGTTTTCTTGATTGTGAGCGTCAATGCTTTTATTTTTTCAAATGTATCGCTCGAAGTCTCAAGACCTTTAATAATTTCGACTAATGGCATAATAGGTACGGGGTTCATGAAATGCATGCCGATTACACGCGAAGCTCTTTTTGTTGCTGAAGCTATTTCTGTAATCGATAACGAGGACGTATTGGTAGCCAAAATGGCATTTGGTTGACAAATTTGATCAAGCTTTTCAAAAAGCGCTTTTTTCATCGTCATATTCTCAGGCGCAGCTTCAATCATTAGATCAGAGCGATTGGCGCACATTAAGTCTGTGGAAGTTAGGATGGATTTTATGGTCTGAGTTCGATCAGACTCGCTAATATTTCCTTTGGCGGCAAGTCGAGTCAGTGAAGTATTAATTGAGGCAATCCCCCTTGCCACGGCAGCTTGCTCAATATCGTAAAGGGTTACCTGCAACCCATTTTGCGCTAACGTCTGTGCAATTCCGCTGCCCATTTGTCCAGCTCCAATTACGGTAACGGTTTGGATAATCATGAGCACCCCCTTTGCCTTAGCCCTCCACCTGAATGAGCATGGCATCACCCTGGGCTCCGCCGCTGCAGATGGCAGCAATGCCTAAACCGCCGCCGCGGCGCTTCAATTCATAAATTAAAGTGAGTAAAATTCTTGCGCCGCTTGCACCGATTGGATGGCCAAGCGCGATCGCACCGCCATTCACATTGACCTTCTCCTCATCCCAGCCTACTATTTTCCCGCAGCTGAGAATGACAGAGGCAAACGCCTCGTTCACCTCAAATAAATCAATGTTTTTTAAAGGAATGCCCGTTTTTCGCAATAGCTTTTGGATTGCAAGCGCTGGAGCAGCAGCTAAATTAGGAGCACTTGCACCAATGGTGCTATGTCCGATAATTTTGGCAAGCGGCTTGTGTCCGCCTCGTCTCGCTTCTTCCTCCGACATGAGGAGCATAGCGGCGGCGCCGTCATTCACACTCGGAGCATTCCCAGCCGTAATCGTACCGCTCGGACCATGAATCGGTTTTAGCAGCGCAAGCTTCGACAAATCCGTGTTAAAACGTGGCCCTTCGTCGATGGCCAAGATAGCGTTTGCAGAAGTGTAGTAAGGCTGAACTTCATCCTCAAATAATCGCAGATTTGCAGCTGAGCTCGCACGGTCATGACTCCTTAATGCCCATTCATCTTGTTCCGTTCGGCTAATATTATGATCTGTTGCAATTTTGTTGCCATAAACAGCCATCAGGACATCTTCGAAAGGACAAAGCAGACCATCATGAATCAATAAATCCGTCAGTTCGGCATTTCCCAGCTTGTTTCCCCATCTAGCCGTTCGAACAGCAAATGGCGCCTGACTCATGCTCTCCATTCCGCCAGCTAATATTATGTTTGCATCTCCAGCACGTATGATCTGATCTGCCATAGAGATGGCTCGCAAGCCTGAAGCACAAACTTTGTTAATCGTTTCCGCTGGAACGCTCCAATCGATTCCGGCAAGAATGGCAGCTTGTCGAGCTGGGTTTTGGCCGCAGCCTGCTTGAAGCACCATTCCCATCATGACGGCATCAGCTTGACTTGCGTGTATGCCCGTTTGCTGCATGGCTCCTTTAATGACGGCAGCGCCCAGCTCAACGGCTTTCTCATTTTTGAACATGCCGCCTAGCTTTCCGAATGCTGTTCGTTTCCCTCCTATAATAACGGTCTGGCGCATGGTGATATACCTCCTACTCCTTCAGCATCCGATGGATGCAATCCACTTCCATCCCGCCTGTTCCAAGCCCCGTTTCCACACATTTTGCATCCCTTAAAAACCGTTCCATCCGATATTCTTGCATATAGCCATAACCGCCAAATATTTGTACAGCCTCAATCGCAACGGCAACAGCCATTTCTGCCGCGAACTTACGCGCGATGGCGGCTTCCTTTGCAAAACTTAAGCCTTCATCCTTGCGCCACRCCGCTTGATAAGCGAGAAGCCTGGCTGCTTCCAGCTGAGTTGCCATATCTGCAAGCTTGAAAGAGATGCCTTGCTGCTTTCCAATTAAATGACCGAATTGCTTGCGTTCCTTGGCATAGGCAGCTGCAGCTTCAAAAGCTCCTTGGGCAATGCCAATGGATTGCGCAGCTGCACTCAAATGCCCGATATCGATGGAATTCAAAATGATTTCAAATCCTTGACCATCTTTTCCGATTTTGTTTGTCTCAGATATCTCACATTTATCCAGCTTCATATTTGAAATGTGGAAAGAACGCAATCCCATCGTTCGTACTCGCTGCCCAATTTGCCATCCAGCTGTACTCGTTTCTATTAAAAAAGCAGTACATAACGATTTCTTTCGTTTTAACTCCGTCTTTGCAATAACAATGCAATAATCCGCAATATCTCCATGAATGACACATTTATGCTCGCCACATAGCTCCCAGTGATCTCCTCGTCGACGTGCTGAAATGCTGCTGCTCAATCCCTCGTTCCCCACTACTGTCGATGGCAGAGCGCATCCACCCAGCTTTACACCTTTTGCGAGGTCCTTAAGATACAAAGCTTTTAAAGCGTCGCCGCCAAAAGTGAAAATCGGCATAGCAGCATAAACCGTATGGGCGGCAAGCTGAGCAGCTGTAGAAGCGCAGACACGAGCCAGTTCTTCTATCACAATAATGAAAGTCATCCAATCGCTGCCGGCACCGCCATTTAAGTCATCAATAGGTATGCCTGTTATGCCTAGTTTAGCCAGCTGGTCAAATAACGATCGATCATACTGCTCCTTCTCATCACGTTCGACTGCTCTAGTTGCAACCTCGCTTTCTGCAAATTCCCTTAACACTGCGCGAGTCATTTCCAGCTCATCGGATATAGAAAATTGCATCTCACTCCACTCCTTCTTATAAGAGGCATGGTTAGTGGACAATGTTCGACGGTATCCGCACGTATCGTAGTATATGAAGACAGACCGCTGAAAAATGACTTCGATCTCTCGCCTTATATGCAGCTTATCTTTAACATTTGAGCTCGGATAAACAAAAAAAAGCCAACCCCATTAGGTTGGCTTATACTATGTTTTGCTGTGAGCTATACACTTTGTTGAGTAATTACTCCACCCGGTTCGAAGGTCAGCAGCTTTGTAGCGATTTTATCAATGAAGAAACGATCATGGCTTACGGTGAGTACTGCTCCAGGGAAATGAATTAACGCCTGCTCCATCACCTGTATGCTGGTCAAATCCAGATGATTGGTAGGCTCATCCAATATGATGAGTTCGGCGCCGGACAGTAAACATTTTGCGAGTGCCACACGTGCCTGTTGACCGCCGGATAAACTTCCGATCACTTTTTGAAGGTCTGCTTCCGAGAACTGCAGCATAGAAAGAAATTTATTCACTTTCTTGCGAGGGGCATTAAGGCCAAGGCCATAGATGTTCACTGCATGGCTTACCGTATCCTTCTGATCGAGCTCGTCCCACATGCGATTGAAATAGGCGTAGCTTACGCCTTTGCTAAACTGCACGGCACCTGAATCAGCCGGTTCTTGTCCTGTTAACACTTTAATTAAAGTGGATTTTCCGCTGCCATTTGAACCGATAATAGCAATCCGGTCTTCCTTCTGGATATCAAAGCTGACATCTTGAAAGATAACACGCTCAGCATAGTTTTTGCTTATTGCATCGACAGTGCATAAGTTGTCTGGAAAACGCAAATTTTCATAAATATCAGTAATCAGAACGTTTACAGGATGCGGCTCTACTCTTT
>NZ_JBFTSN010000324.1:0-7386 GCF_056400045.1 Paenibacillus sp. 01L418 | reverse complement strand
GGCGAGTCTAACGCAAATAACTTTTAGGAGGCTTTTATCCAATGGAAGTACGCCATACTACGAATCCTACTGATGTGAAGCAATATGATACGGAACGTCTGCGCAGCGAGTTTTTGATCGAAAGCTTGTTTGAGCAAGATCAATTAAAAATGACATATACGCATTATGACAGAATGGTTGTAGGCGGAGCATTGCCTGTGAACGAGACGCTTGAGCTGGAGGATGCTGCAACGCTAAAAACCGAATATTTCTTGGAGCGCCGCGAGGTTGGTTTCTTGAATATTGGCGGACCTGCTTCGATTTCCGTTGATGGGGAAGTATACGAGCTGAATAAGCTCGACGTGCTTTATGTTGGCAAGGGCAAACGTCAGGTGCTGCTTTCAAGTGTCGATAAAGCGAACCCTGCGAAGCTTTATTTCTGTTCCGCGCTTGCGCATGCTGAAATTGCAACACGCAAGATGACGATGGAGGAAGCGAATCCGACTCATCTTGGTTCGCAGGAGACTTCCAATGAACGTATTCTTTATAAATATATCCACGCAGACGGCATCCAAAGCTGCCAGCTTATGCTTGGTGTAACGAGCTTGAAAACGGGAAGCGTCTGGAATACGATGCCTTCGCATGTCCATGACCGCCGCATGGAAGCATACTTATACTTCGACATGAATGATGATGCTCGCGTATTCCATATGATGGGCGAGCCTTCGCAGACGAGACATCTTGTTGTTGCCAACGACCAAGCGATTCTTTCACCGCCATGGTCGATCCACTCAGGAGTGGGCACAAGCAATTATACATTCTGCTGGTCGATGGCTGGAGAGAACTACACATTTACAGATATGGACGCCGTACCTGCAAGCGAGCTAAAATAGAAACATTCGCTACAGGGGGTGCACTATGCTTGCTGCCGAACGGCATCGTAAGATTATAGATAAATTGGAGCAGCTTGGCGCGGTTAAAGTTTCCGAGCTAAGCGAGCTGTTTCAAGTCACGGAGAAAACGGTTCGTGAAGATTTAGAGAAGCTGGAAGAGAAGGGATTGCTGAAACGGACTCATGGCGGAGCTGTGCCCCAGCATAGAGGCGAAGACAGCCTTTATCCGCTGCAATTCCCAAATAGCAAGCATCAGCGGGAGAAGGCGGCGATTGCGGAGCTTGCTCTTTCCTGCATCGAGCCTAATGATATTATTGCGCTTGATGCTGGCAGTACTACGCTCGAAATGGCAAAACGTCTGCCCAACATCCCGGTTACGGTGCTTACGAACGATCTGCTTATCATTCGGGAGCTGACTGCGAAGGACCAAGTAAGGCTTGTTATTCCTGGGGGCTACCGGCATAACAATTTGCTTATCGGCGCAGAATCGCAGGAATGGATTAAACGACTGAATGTACACAAGCTGTTTCTTTCCACAACCGGCATTCATATGGAATATGGGCTTACCATATTCACAGAAGAATTGACGAAGCTGAAGAAGCTGTATATGGAAAATGCCAAGGTCGTCTACTGCCTTGCCGATCATAACAAATTCGATAAGGGTGCACTAATAACGTTTGCCGGTTTGCATGAAATTGACTATATCATCACAGACGAAGGTATAGATGCGGACGTTGCGGCGAGGTATGAGTCACAAAATATAAAAATGATGAAAGCAGCGCTTTCGGAAAATGGGAAGCGTACTAAAGGTAGGAGCTGAGCCGATGAGTTTGTTTGATTTGACGGGTAAAACAGCTGTCGTCACAGGTGCAGGGCGCGGGCTTGGGGAAGCGATTGCGCTTGGATTAGCACGAGCGGGTGCGGATATCGCGCTTGTCACGAACCAAACGCCTGCTGACAAAACGGCAGCAGCGATAAGAGAGCTTGGACGCAAAGCGATTACAATTCAGACCGATATTGCTGACCGAACGAAGCTTGCTGGAATTGTTGATCGTACAGTTGAAGAACTGGGACGCATCGATATTTTGGTCAACAACGCGGGTATCATTCGCCGCACGCCCGCTGCAGAGCATAGCTACGAGGACTGGCAGGATGTACTCGATGTTAACTTGAATTCTGTATTTCTCCTTTCCCAGCTGGCTGGGAAACATATGATTGAACAGGGCTCAGGGAAAATTATTAACATTGCGTCGATGTTAACCTTCCAAGGCGGAATTAATGTTCCGGGCTATACGTCCAGCAAACATGCCGTTGCCGGTCTTACCAAAGCGCTTGCTAGCGAATGGGCAGCTAAAGGCTTGCAGGTAAATGCGATAGCCCCAGGCTACATGAGTACAGACAACACCGAAGCGCTTCGCGAGGATCCTGTTCGCAGTGCTCAAATTTTGCAGCGCATACCAGCGGGACGCTGGGGTACATCGCAGGATTTGATTGGACCAGCGGTGTTCCTAGCCTCTTCAGCTTCTGATTATATGAACGGCCATATTTTGGCTGTTGATGGCGGTTGGCTGGTTAGGTAATTATATAAAAAACCAATAAGGCTTTCCTTTTACAGCGCAGGCTGCTTAGAGGAGAGTCTTTTTTTGATATTATAGTGATTTCCATTGTATGGTTATTATTTTGCGTGTATAGTTATTCGTGATCCTAAAAAATGCGATCAACAACTGAAATAAGTGGAAATAGGTGCTCTTGCTGTATAGCTTGAGCTTAAAAGGGAAGTCCGGTGCAAAACCGACGCGGTCCCGCCACTGTAACAGAGGAGTCTAAGCGCTAACGCCACTGATCTTAACCGGTTGGGAAGGCAAGCTTACGATGATGATTCTGGAGCCAGGAGACCTGCCTATTTGAACGACACTGATTTTACCTACGGGAGATAGGGAGGTGTTAAGACAGAACCGCTGTTTATTAAAACGCCGGGCGTCTTTACCTTTGCTTCTTTAAGGTAACGACGCTCTTTTTTGTGCTTTTATTTCATAATAATCACATTTATTAGGAGGAAATATGAACGTGAGCAAACTGCAAAACAGTGTACTTGGATATCCGCGTATCGGCGAAAATCGGGAATGGAAAAAAGCGCTTGAAGCTTTTTGGAAAGGTGATTTGGACGAAACGATATTCCTTCAAACGCTTGAAAGCATTCGTCTAAACAACTTGAAGCTGCAAAAAGATAAAGGAATTTCGCTAATTCCTGTTAATGATTTTACGTTGTATGATCAAATGCTGGATACTGCAGCGATGTTTGGCCTTGTGCCAGATCGTTTTTCCTATGATGGAGGTCCTGTTCCCGTACAGACCTACTACGCAATGGCGAGAGGGACACAGGAAGCACAAGCCTGCGAGATGACCAAATGGTTTAATACCAACTATCACTATATCGTGCCAGAACTTGCGGGTGCTGCGCCGGTACTGACGGAAAACCGTCCGCTAATTGCGTACCGCGAAGCCAAAGAAAAGCTTGGCATTGAAGGTAAACCTGTCATTATCGGTCTATACACCTTCCTCAAGCTGTCGAAGGGCTACGATGCCAAGCAGCTTCCGCAGCTCATTGAGCAGTTTATACCGCTTTATGCTCAGCTGCTTAAGGAGCTTGAGCAAGAAGGCGTACAATGGGTGCAAATCGATGAGCCCATCCTTGTTACCTCTATCTCTGAGGAAGAGATGCAATGGGTTGAATCGATTTATGCAAGGCTGAACCAAGCAGCGCCAGCGCTTAACATAATGCTTCAAACGTATTTTGAGGCGGTTGAGCATTATGAAGCTGTAGTTGCTCTCCCGGTACAAGCGATCGGTTTGGATTTCGTTCATGGTTTGGAGCAAAACTTGAAGTCGCTGGAGCAATTTGGTTATCCGAAGGATAAGCTCGCTGGTATCGGACTTGTAGACGGACGCAACATTTGGCGCTCAGACTATAAGCAAAAGCTCGAATTGCTGCAAAAGCTTTCCGCATACATTCCAGCTGAGCGCACGATCATTCAATCGTCATGCAGCCTGCTGCATGTGCCGGTAACGGCAAAAAACGAAACCAATCTGCCAGTAGAGCTGCGTGAGGCGCTTGCATTCGCGGAAGAAAAGCTGGATGAAATTGTGTGGCTAAGTGAAACAGYGACTGTAAATGAGGCGGACATCTCAGAACTGCGCAAGCTTGAGCTTAAGCTTAACGGCGAGCGGATTCATCATTTATCCATTTCTCCTGCCCGCAATCGCCAAGCTGCTGATGCAGCAGCGATAGCGGCGCATCCTTCAACGAGGCAGAAGCCATTTGCGGAGAGACAAAAGCTGCAGCAGCAAAAGTGGAATTTGCCGTTCCTTCCAACAACAACAATCGGCAGCTTCCCGCAAACGCTGGATGTACGCCAAGCAAGGCAAAAATGGAGAAAAAACGAGCTCAGCTCGCAGGACTACGCTTCCTTTATCAACGATAAAATTAAAAATTGGATTGAAATCCAAGAAGAGCTTAACATAGACGTCCTCGTTCATGGTGAATTTGAGCGTACGGACATGGTCGAATTTTTCGGAGAGAAGCTGGATGGGTTCGCATTTACAAAAGCCGGCTGGGTTCAATCGTATGGTTCCCGCTGCGTAAAGCCGCCGGCCATTTATGGCGATGTTGTATTTACTGAGCCAATGACAGTAACCGAAAGCGTGTATGCGCAGTCGCTGACAAGCCGTCCGGTAAAAGGGATGCTGACGGGGCCGATTACGATTTTAAACTGGTCATTTGTTCGCAACGAYATCACACGCGAGCAGGTCGCATACCAAATTGCGCTTGCACTCTCAGAGGAAGTAAAGGCGCTTGAGAGCGCAGGTATAGAGATGATCCAGGTTGATGAGCCAGCTTTGCGAGAAGGCTTGCCGCTTAAACGCAGTGATTGGGATGCCTATTTAAAATGGGGCGTGCATGCGTTCCGTCTATCGACTTCAGCTGTGCGTGACACAACACAAATTCATACACATATGTGTTATTGTGAGTTCCATGATATTATCGATTCCATTCTTGCGCTGGATGCGGATGTCATCTCCATTGAAACCTCGCGCAGCCATGGCGAGCTGATTCATAGCTTTGAGGAGAACACCTATGACCAAGGCATCGGCTTAGGCGTTTACGATATTCACAGCCCGCGTGTACCTTCAGTGGAAGAAATGGTCAGCATGATCGAGCGCGCCATTAAAGTGCTAGATCCTGCGCTCTTCTGGATTAATCCGGACTGCGGCTTGAAAACACGCGGAATGGAAGAAACGGTTGCTTCACTACGCAACATGATGCTGGCTACTTACCAAGTCAGAGAGCAGCGTGCTGCATTAGCGAAGGTTTAATCCCTAAATACAATAAGACAGTCCAGAACTAGGTTATCTGTTCTGGACTGCCTTTTTTTTCTTATGAACGAAATTAATCCAAAGAGATGTAGGAGACGGAACGTTGACGCAAAACAGACTCTTCATGGTCGTTGCTGTACGGGGCTGCATCGGCGGATTGTGCTAGGACATGCTTGACGGCGGAGACGAATAAGTCGAGAACGCGCCCATCCTGATCCGTTTTGTCATAGTGATACTGGTTAAGAGGTGGTAGAGGAATGCTGCCGATAAAAGACTGAAGCAGGTCGCTCCATCGTTCTAAGTCAATGAGCTCTTCTGTGTCGCTGGCAAATAGTTCACTCCAGCCGAAGCCTTGATTGCTTGTTAAACGAAGACATACGCGATGGCCTGCAGAATCGACGGCAAGAGCAGGAATGACGAATAGCTCGATTCGTGTGACAGATAAATAAGGGGTCTGTTCCGTAAAAAGATGCAGATTTCGTGCACAATTTGTCAACATATACATCTCTCCTTTATTCGCTTACGAGGTTAGCTGTCGGATTCGGGCTAGAGAGAAAGCCCTACCAGGGTTACAAATCCCTGGATTCACCCCTTGCGAATCGATCTCGATCGATCGCGATGGTTCCCCCGCTTTTTCATTCGAAAAATTCAGCGTAAATAGTTTACTCTTAATTATACCCTTCATTAACGCATCTGTAAATCAGAAGTGCTTAAAATAACGATACATAAGAGATAGCTTGTTTAAATAAAGTATGCTCTTCACGGTCATATTCACAGTTTGGAAAAGTGTAATGATTGGATTCTATATGCAAAGCAGCGGCTGCAAACAAATGAAATATACGCTCGTCCTTCATCATTGGATCTGTTTGAAAAACAAAAGGAGACGCAAGAGGAAGTGTGCCGATGAACCTTAGCAGCATACTGCTCCATCTGATCCAGTCGCAAGGCTTCTCGGATTTTTTAATAAACAGCTCACTCCAGCCATGACCATTAGCAGTGGAGAGCCTCAGGCAAACACGGTAACCATTCGATTCAAGCAAGCAAGCCGGCAGCACAAACATTTGAATTCGTTTAATTTCAAACAAGGCAGCAGGATGATTTTCCAAGCTTGGCAAAGGTACTTCAACTGGTGTAGACATCAATGAGATCTCTCCTCGATTTGAATAATTCACCGATAATACTCAGCCATATTGGCTTGCCGTCTATGGTAAACCCGAAATGCAATATTGTAAAACTGTGGTATATCGTGAAAAGGCAGCCATATGCCATATTAAAAGAAATCCATTCGTTATGGCAGTAAAAAGATATTTATTCTTCGAAATACTCGTTTATTCTCTTCCATTCTCGATTATAGAGAAATCTGATTATTCACGCATAAAATCGTTGGAAAGGGATTGAACACTATTTTTGAAAACAAGAGTAAAACTGAGAAATAGTGAGATATCGAGAGATCGAAATGAATGTAAGCGTTGCGAATCGCTCTGCAAGGCTGAAACTGGCTAAATTAGGTAGCAGACTGCCTTTACAGTATTTATAGCGAGGAGTAATATTCGATACAGGATTTATAAATAAGTTTCGATTTACTGATCGCTGAGTTTCCGTGAAAGCGGAAGCGGGGGAACCAATAATGACGCGATGCGCCTGTTCGATGTGAGAGTCGAACAAACGCAGAGCAGGGGTGAATCTTTGACAGGTGCCATGGATACCGGTCAAAGTAGGGCGACTCTCACCGCCCGAATCCGACAGCTAACCTCGTAAGCGTGGACCGAGAGAGGAATGATGAAGCTTGTGATCGATTAACTTCGACCGCAGAGTGTCATAGACCTCTGTGGTTTTTTGTGCCCAAAAAAGCTTAATTTGCTACAAAATGTAAGAAAACGCTGAGTCCTGCAGCAGCAGGAACGGGGGAACCAACGAACGATTCGTGTGTAATCACGACTTCGCTTCATGGGGTGAATCGCTTGAAAATGATCAAGCGTAGGGCAACTCTCAAGGCCCGAATCCGACAGCTAACCTCGTAAGTGTACTCGAGAGAGGCAACAGCCATCGTGCTTCCCGCGGCTTATTCTGCTGCGGGCAAAGAAGCCGCGGGAAAAGTTCCTCTTATCCCAAGGCTTCTTTTTTGTTGCCTTTTTTACCA
>NZ_JBFTSN010000323.1:0-7434 GCF_056400045.1 Paenibacillus sp. 01L418 | reverse complement strand
TCGTTACTCCAGATGTCACCTGCTTATCGGTTACAGCAATCCCAGTTACTGATCTCGTTATATAGCCTGCTTTACTCACAGCAATAGAATAACCCGATCCTTGCGGTATATCTGATAAGGTGAATTCACCTGCCGCACTTGAAACTGCCGCATATTCTACTCCTTTAATGACAGTTTTTAAGGCAGCATCCGCCAGCTTGTTGCCTGCTGCATCCTGCACTTCACCGCTGATCGCACCGGTTCCTTCACCTAGAAAACCTACTGCAACCGCATCAACTAAAGCCCAGTTTCCTGCATTCGCGTTTGCGTAGAAGCCTAACGTCAGCTCCCCGCGCTCTACCTTCACAACCATGCTGAATGGCGTCATTGCATTTGTTTTTGGAATATTTAGACGTGCCAGCTCACCTTTCGAGTCCTTGGCGTACATATAATATTCCTTCTGCTCACCGCCATTATAGAACCATGCTGAAACCGTATAATAACCGTTTGCAAGCCCTGTAATCGTCTGATTAGCATCCGATTCATAGGCTCCCGCATGCCAAAGATTTAGTACATAACTTCCATCCTTAGGATTATCTTTCGAAGCAAAGGTTGCATTTGCTGTTCCCGTAATGTTCCACCCTGGAAGAGTATATTTATCGGCACCCTGCTGCTCAAAACCAGCATTTATTAACGGTATTTTCGCAGCTAAAATGATGTTGCCAGCTTTTGTTGTCTGACGAGTCGTAACATCAACCGCTGAGGCCGAGCCGTTTAAATATCCTTCTTTGCTTGCCGAAACGGCGTAACCATTGCCGCCTAATACATCAGCAAGTACATATTGTCCCGCTGCATTCGTCTTTGCGGTATAGGTTTTCTCACCCTTAACTGCAATGACCGTCGCATCTTCAACAGGCGAGTATGAGCTGTCTAATACGATACCTGTTATCGCCCCAAGATTATTCAATAGCGTCAAATGAACATCACTAGTCGTTTCGCCAACTTTAACCGAAACAGGGGATGACTCTGCATTTAAATAACCTGATTTTATGGCAATGACCTTATAGTTGATTCCCGCAGGTATGTTCACTAGTCGATATTCACCAGCTGCATTGGTCAATGCGGAATACACTTTACCTGCTGCAGTAACGCTAACTTGTGCTTTATCGATTGGTGCTTTGTCACTTCCAATGATTGTACCTGCTATCGTGCCTGAATTTAATGCTAAAGATAAATCAATCGACGAAGTCGTCGACCCAATTGCTATCGAAGCGTTGACAGCTCTCTCACTAACATAACCTTCTTTAGCAGCCGTCACAGTCACGTTTGTGGCAGCAGGCAAATCAGCAAGCGTATACTGACCTGAGCTATCCGTAACTACGCTGTATACAACGCCATCAATCATCGTACTTACCTTCGCATCAATAACCGCATTATGGTTTTGATCCTTAACGGTTCCCGTAATAGCGCCGCCGATCATTGCAATATTCTGATTCGACGTGAAAGTACCCGGTTCCATGAGGTTAACGGAAATATTTCCGCCTTCATACCCGCTTTTTGCAGCTGTAATCGTATAGGCTTTGCCGATTGGCAAATCCGGAATGAAATAGTTCCCAGCTGCATCCGATTTTGTCGTCAACATCGTACCATTTACATCAACAGCTATCGTCGCATGAGCGATGCTTTTGCCAAGCGCGCCTCGCACAACACCCGAAATATGTCCAAGCGTCGACCCTTCCGTATTTTGCTTGTAGGCATCATGAGCGGGCAATGCTTTGCCATCAAAATCAAACAAAGTCGTATTTGACACCACGTTCAAATCGGGTTGATCGTCAATTTCTTTAATTGCCCAGCCTACACCCGGCACAGCAATCATAATCGGGTCCCAATATAGATCGCCGATAACTCTGCCATTATCTATGCTCTTCAGACCGTTGAATAAATTAATCATAAATTCTTTTTGCCCTTGTGGAGAGCTCGTATCTGCTGGGTATGGTCCGTTATCGTTTAGCTGGCCTATAGTGCCGTTTGGCAGCGTGGGATTCCAGTTATATCCAGTCTCCATAATCATAATATCTTTATCATATTTTTTGCTGAAATAATTACAAAACGCAACGATTTGTTCAATCGTGTCATCCGTCCAGAACGGATAATAGGACGGTCCGATAATATCATAAGGGACCTCTCTTGCCTCTATCTCATCAAAAAAGTTTTCATATTTGCTCGTGTTGCCTGCGTCATCCAAATGCAGAATGACCTTTGAGGTCGGAGAAGCCTTCTTAACCTCTTCCGCTCCGGCTTTAAGGAATCTTGCTAGATTAGCCCAGCTCCCTCCAGATGCTCTGCCGTAAGGAAACAAAATACCCGATTGCATTTCATTGCCTAATGACACGAACTCCGGCGTCGTGCCTTGGTCTACCATTGCTTCCATAACGTCTAGCGTATATGCACGCAAAAGCTCCTCCAGCTTAGTCACCTTTGCAGCATCGTCTGCCAAATCCTTAATCGCCGTTTGCCATGCGTTAGGAATATTATGTGTAGCGCCGTTCGTCCAGTAATCGCTATAGTGGAAGGACAATTGAATTTGCAAACCTGCAGCTTTTGCACGTTTGGCAAGCTTCAGAATGTCCGCCTTATCCATGATGCCTGCTGGACGGTAATAGCTGCCGTCGCCATGGCCTTTGCCCGGCTCATTATAGACGCGCAGACGTACGATATCGTGGCCGTTTTCTTTCAACAGCTGAAATAAATCCTTCTCATATCCTTTGCTGTCGTAAAATTTGCCGCCTTGCGATTCTACATAAGTAAGCTCTGAGACATCGCCGCCTTTGAGAAATTTATACGGCTGGTCATCCTTCACCAGCTCGACAAAATCAAGCTTCGTCCAGTTGCCTGCTTTTGCATCTGAGAATAAACCGATCGTCGCTGTTCCATTCGTAACCTGAATGCCGCGCAAATACACCTTTGTCCAGGTGCTGCCGATCGGTACCGCAGCTCTCGCCTCCGAGGTGCCATGGTCACGGGCGAATATGTAGCTCGCATGCTGGCCTCCGCCATTTTGCGCCCATGCTGTCAGCGTGTAATACCCGTTCTCTAGTCCCGTAATCGTCTGGGAGGTAGTCACCTTATAATCGTGATCAGAATAATGCGTTAAGCCATAGCTGCTTAAATAGCCCGGTGCTTCCGTATAGGAAGCGTCCATATCGCCTTCCTCTGACCAGGAGCTGATGACCTGAGCTGGTTCTTCCGCTTCGAAGCCCTGATTGCCAATTGCTACGCCAACAGGCTCCAGCTGGGCTTCCTCTTCTTTAACCAGTGAAATCAGATCGACACCAAGCCATTTGTCTGCAGCTCCGTCTGCATAAAAGCCGATCGTAACCTGATTGTTTTCAATAACGACTGGTAAGCTAATTTTGGTCCACGAGGATGAGCTGACCGGAATATTCACCTTCACTTCTGCTCTTCCCGTGTTTTTCGCGTACATATAGCTTTGTGTAAAGCCGTCGCCTCTTGCAACCCAAGCCGATAACGTATAGGTACCGTTCTCCAGCCCCGTTGCGGTCTGAAACGTATCCGCTGTATAAGCGTTAGCGCTCCAGTAGTTCAGACGCTTCGTGCCACCATTCTCAGGAGTCCAATCTTTAATAGAGATAGGCGTCTCGCTGCCTTCTGGCCCGAAGCTCGTCTCCCATCCTGTTAAATCATGCTCAAAGCTCGTATTTTCAAGAGCTTTTGCCGGAGCAGCTTCATCCAAGACGAGCGTAATCAAATCAACGCCCATAAAGTTGTTTGCATTGCCATCCGCATAGAAACCCAATGTCAGCTGGTTGTTTGCAACGACTAATGGCATGCTGATTTGTACCCATGTGCTGCTCTCCGGCACATTTGCTTTTACTTCAGCAAGTCCCGTGTCTTTGGCATACATATAGCTCTCATTAAATCCTGCTCCGCGCTCTACCCATGCGGATAACGTGTAGGAACCATTTTTCAAACCAGTAATGGTCTGATGCGTGTTAGCTGTATAAGCTGACGCGCTCCAATAATCCAATCGTTTGGTACCGCCTCCGGTTGGAATCCAGCTTCCCTGAATCGTAATCGGCGTCGTTCCTTCACCCGGTGTAAACGATGTATTCCACGAAGCAAGATCACTCTCAAAGCTTCCGTTTGGCACAATAATCGGCGTGCCTGCTGCATAAACTACAGGCCTATGAACACCTGTAAACAACCCCAATACGATACAAAACATAACAAAAATACTAATGCCCTTTTTACTGCTTCTTCTACTCAATTGGTTCACCCCTTCATCCCTGTTATTGATCCCCTTCGTCAAACACGAACCAAATAAAGCGCTGTCATTTATGGCAATGAAAATCGCTTTATGAGATATTACCTCTTTAACTTTAAAGGATTTGAAGTATACTACAAGCAGTACAAATGCAATATTTATGCAGGTTTGATAGCCTTTTCTATACAAAAAAACAGCATTTTGAGTTTTCACTCTCAAAATGCCGTTAGCTGGCCTTTACAAAAAGAAATCCCCAACGCTGAGGCGAAGGGGATTTCCGGTTATTGACCTAATAATATTTTTGCATAAGGTGAATCGATAGGCATCATAATGACTGGCTCGTTTTTCAACGTCGTCGCATAGCTCTCCAAAGTCCGATAGAAATTGTAGAACTGCGGGTCGCTGCCGTATGCTTTGTTATAAATAACGGCTGCTTCACGCTCGCCCTCAGCGACGATTTTTTTGGCATCAGCCTGCGCTTGCGCTAATAGCTCCGTAGCTGTACGATCCGCTTTGGAAGTAATTTTTCGCGACTCCTCATCACCTTCGGACAAGTAGCGTGCTGCGATCGATTGACGATCTGAAATCATCCGGTTGTATACGCTTTGCTTGTTTTCTTCCGGCAAATCGGTACGTTTAATGCGAACATCGATAACCTCAATACCATAATTATCACGAGTCAACGCAGACACAACATCCTTCGTAATCTCATCGTTAATATTGCCGCGCGCTGTGTTCTCACTAATGATATTATCGTAGTTGACCTCTGATAGCTTACGGCGAACAGAGTTGTACACGGCCTCATCGATCCGTTGTATACCGCCGCTGACCGACTGCACCGTTCTTAAAAACTGTGATGCATTCGTGATGCGCCATACCGTATAATTGTCTACTACGATCGGCTTCTGATCCTTCGTTAGAATCGTCGTCGGCGTGCTTTCATATGTCATTTGATATTTCGGCAGCGTCGATACGTTCTCAATAAACGGAAGCTTAAATTTAAGGCCCGGCTCTGGCACAGCTCTCATCGCTTCACCAAATCGAAGCACAACCTTATATTCGCCTTCCTTCACGATATACATCGAGCCTGAGCCCAGTATGACAACAATCAGCACAACTATAATTGTTAACCATTGGTTTCTTTTCATTGTGCGTCACCTCCTTGCGGAGCTTCTGTGACTGGCGGCGGCGTTGTTACCGGCGGAGTCGTCGTGCTGCCGCTACCGCTGCGCAGCAATTCATTTAGCGGCAAATAATTTACGGTATCGCTGTTCGAATTCGTAATAAAGATTTTCGCGTTTGGCAATATTTTTTCAAGCGTCTCCAGCACCAAACGACTTTGGGTAACATTCGGATTTTTTTTGTACTCGCCGAATATTGCATTAAACTTGGCAACGTCACCCTCGGCGTTCAGAATCCGAGATTTCTTCTGTCCTTCGGCATTTTCAAGAAGCGCCTGCGCCTCACCGCGCGCTTTCGGAATACGGTCATTCTCGTACTTCGCAGCGTTATTAATTTTTGTATTTTTCTCCTCGCGTGCATTCGTTACCTCACGGAAGGCCTCAGCCACTTGACCGCTTGGCGGCTCGATATCCTGGAACTTAATATCAATGATTTGTATGCCGGTTTTGTACTTGGACTGCAGCTCAATCAGCTTCTCCCGAACCTTGTCTTGGATGACTGTCTTACCGTCAGTAATGGCGTAATCAAGCTTCTCCGAGCCGATTACTGCACGAATCGAGGAGCTTGCTGCATTTCGCAGAAACTGCTCCGCATCGGAAATATTGTATAAGTAATCATGAATGTTGCTTATCTTCCATTGTACAACCGCATCCGCGGAAACGATGTTTTCATCACCCGTGATCATCATCGCTTCATCATCATTTGGAATGGCTTCAGAGCCCACTTGACGATAACCGATATGAATCCGCTGTGTCAGCTCCGCTTTTACAATTTTGACATCTTGAATCGGATAAGGCCATTTAAAATGCAAACCTGCTGAAGTTTCATTCGAATACTTGCCAAAGGTTAAAATGGCTGCCCGTTCCTGCTCCTGTACTGTGTAAAAGGAGGTTGTTCCTAAATAAATGACGATAACTGCGGCGACGATACCGAATACGATTTTTTTAACCGTACTTGGCTTTAGCTCTGGCGGCCTTCGACCGCTCATACTGTGATTCTCGCCTAGGTTCTGATTTTGATCTGTAAAGCTCAAAGAAATCTCCCCTTCCAAGCATCTTTTATATGGCTATAGGGGATAATACGCGAAAACGATGAAAAAGTAACCGATTTTGTCATATTTTTCTTAGCTTTCGTATTAAATAGCTCATTTCCTGCATTTTACTTGCTATTAATCCATTTTAGTCGCTATTGCGCCTGTACATAGAGCAGCAGCTTAGACTCCGATGGTGCCAGCTCAATGTGGTGTCCGTCGCCCTCTGTCACGGCTTGCCCCTCCTGTCCACTCCACAAATCCCGAACGACTATCCCCTTAGAGGAATCTATGCCCATTCTTGCAAATGATGCGTGCAACAAGCTTTCCTTCTCTACTTCGAAATTAAAAGCAGCGACGTAAGTCCCTTCCTCTGCTCGCAACATGAACAGATTTTCACTTTTGTTCCCACTGCTGCACTCAACTGGACGGAAGGTTACACCTCGTTTAGCTAACGCCATGATTTCTGGATTTGTCATCCATTCCTTGGCCCGCCGCGCTGCCTCCTCCATTCGGTAATCATCGCCGAGCAGAAGCGAGGTACCCGCAATCACCGCACTGTTCAAACGGCTTCTCCCTTCATGCTCGCTAATCGCACGCTGGTTGTCGCTTTTGTAGAGGACAACATGGTCGGGGTCGTTGAAACGATACAAGCTATCGTTAATCCACCAGCCATACGTTAACGCGTTAAGCATATATTCGGTATCATTGATCGTTCCGAATGCATCGCAGGATACACGGCGGCTGTGTGCATAGCCATGCGGAAATAACGGAGCAATAGACAGATTAATTAAGAACGGTCTGCCAATTTTCTCAGGATTCAGTGTCTCACGTACACAAGCCATACCTTTGTTGTACGCCTGTATTCCTGTTCTTATATCGGGGTCATAGAATACGCCTTCCATTGCGCCATGCGTCAGAAAATCCAGCTTAACATAATCAAAGCCCTGCTCTACAA
>NZ_JBFTSN010000322.1:0-7464 GCF_056400045.1 Paenibacillus sp. 01L418 | reverse complement strand
ATTAATAGTATACGGAATTATAGTACGGCAACAACGAAAGGTCAACCTTTATTGTCGATATTTTATTACCAAAAAACTTGCTGCCTTATTGCAAACGATCCCATAGCGCTGAGAAAGCTGCCGGCTCTAACTGAAAAAAGACAGGTGCATTTGAATATTTCACATAGTTTCCTTTAAACAACCACATCTGCACTTCCGTCTGATCCTCCAGCTTAAAGAACAAAACCTTCTGATTTTGTGCACCTTCGTTGTATATGCCTTCCTTGTAGAGCTTATCCCCATCAATAGGTTTAGCATCATATAATGCTGTCATGAACACATGAAGCGTTTGATCAATTGGGAACTTATTAAATTGCGGCTTGCTATAATTCCAGCTATTATAATCCTGCCATCTTACTGATTCCATATGATCCTTTACTTTCGTTTTTCCTATTAAATCTTCGCCATTCGCAATCGTAATGCCATTTAGATGTTCATACAATTCAGCATAGATCTGTCCCTCATGCTCTTGGTAGGACATAATTCTAAAATCACTATCATATCCGTTCACGGAATAAATGTCAGCAACGCCAATCGTTGAAGCTAGTTCAACATAATCTGTTTGCTTGCTCCACTCGTCAATACCAGATTTTGTACGTCCAAGCTTTTCGCCGCGCAGCTCCTTCGCATTTTCCGCAGAGATGCGAGTTTGCGTTTGTGTATAAATATTGCCTTTATAGACGATTAGACCGATCATATCAGCCATGGCATTTGATTGATCTGGAAGCTTTATTTTCGGAATCGTAATTGCATTCGGGTCGTTTATAGGTTCAACTGGATCTCTTTGTACAATGGGCTCCGTTATATCAATAAGAAGTTTATTATCACTCATCCACCTATCTGCACTTATCCATCCAAGGATAACGACCAACAGTAAACTACCCACAATATATTGAAATCGTTTGATTCGAAATGGACTAGCTGGTTTCTGACGAAGCAGCTGTTGAGCAATTCTATTCTGTAAATCTGCCTCCGGCTCTATTTGATCCATAACATGCTTGTACGCCTTGTGATTCATATTATCGTTCTCCTTCCAATTCCAGCTTTAACCGCTGCCTTCCCCGTTGCAAACGCATCTTTACTGCAGACTCACTAATTTGCAAAATGTCTGAAATTTGGTTGACCGAGTAATCCTCATAATAATAAAGGTGAATAACCGCTTTGAATTTAAACGGCAATGCCATGACATGATCCATAACGGTACGATCCGTTTCCGATTCAAAAAAATCATTCATTTCTTCCATCTTCACTACACGTCTTCGCCATAAGCTGCCTAACATATTTTTGCACTGATTCGTGATGACTCTTATGAGCCATGCCTTTTTATGATTCTGATCATTGAATTCAGGTGATTTATACAACAATTTCGCAAATGTTTCCTGCATGGCTTCTTCTGCGTCCTCTTTGTTTCCGAGGTGAATCATTGCGATTCGGTAAAGCATTTTGCCGTATAAAAGATAGGTTTCCCCAAAATCCACGCCCGGCCGGAGCGAACTGCTTGGCATTGTAATATGACCTCCTTTACCCATTAACACAATTAAGAACGTAGATTGGTCACATATTGTTTTTACTTTTTTTTGAAAAATCGTTTTTTAGTTTCAAATTGGGTTCTACATTATGCTAAAAAAAAAAAAATGATCGGTCATTTGACCGATCACTCCAATTATTATTATTGAATGGGTAAACATACCATTACTGTCGTACCTTCGCCTAGCCTACTTTTCATTTCGATCGTTCCATAATGAAGAGTAACAATTTTTTTGGCGATCGCAAGCCCCAAACCATTACCGCTAATATTGCGGTTGCGTGATTGGTCCGACTTGTAAAACCGCTCAAACACATGTTCAAGCTTATCCGCCGCAATGCCAATACCTGAATCGGTTATTGTGAATAGCACTTCGGTACCGGATTGAGTTATAGAAATTTCGATAAGTCCACCTTCAGGTGTGAATTTGATGCTGTTGCCGAGTAAATTCATCCATACTTGGTTCAACTGATCCTGATCTGCTGTAATCTTGATCGTGTTCGCCCATTCTAATTCGATACGAATGTCTTTGGCCGACCATTGAGGCTCGCAAGTAACGACGATTTGCCTAATTTGCTCGTCGAGATTATACGTCATCGGCTCGAATGGATGCTGATCGGAATCAAGCGAGGCAAGCCTCAGCAAATTATCGCTAAGCCTCGATAGCCGCCCGCTCTCCATAATAATAATATCCAAATAATAATTACGATTATTTTCTGCTACCAAGCTGTTATTCTTCATCGCCATTGCAAAACCCGATATTGACGTTAGCGGAGTTTGAATTTCGTGTGATACATTCGATACAAAATCCTGCCGCATCTGCTCCAGCTGTTTCAGTTCACTAGCCATTTCATTAAAGCTATGGCTTAAGACTCCTATTTCATCCGCGCTTTTCAGTTTGATTTCCACATCGAAATCTCCCTTGGCAAGCCTCTTGGTCGCTTGTGTCATCGCTTGAATCGGTTTCACCAAATAACGAGCCGCAATGAGAATGCATAGGCTCCCAATAAATAAGCCAAGAAGCAGTATGATCAGCATCATTCGATTTATAATATTTTCATTTTGCGCTGAAAACTGCATAAACATGGCCTGTATCTTCCCATCGATGGGAAAAGGAATACCAACGAATGTTTGACCTTCCTTACCAGGTGAGCGATAATATTGCCCTCGAAGCACCTGCTGAACAGCTTCCGGCGCAATTTTCACATTACTCGTATTGTTTAATGCATAGATCGTAACATTTCCGGATGCATCATACATGTGGATTGGATAAGCGGACACCTTTACCATTCTTGTTAGGAAAACACTCAGATCATCCGGCTTTGTTTGTTCATAGAGAGTAATCATTTCCTCTCCTGCTGCAAGCATGTCGTTCTGACCGACATGGTTTATTTCTTTCTTGAATATAAAAAAGCCTATAAAAAATGAAGTCAACAAGCTGAATATGATGACGGCCAGAAACGTGCAAATGATGCGGACATATAACGTATTAATCATGTAATGACAAGCCGATACCCCAGACTACGGGCTGTTTCAATCTGAAAATGTTGTGCATCGCCAGCAAATCTTTCCCTTAGCCGTTTAATATGAACATCGACGGTTCGGTCGTCACCTTCATAATTTTTACCCCAGATCTGAGTGATCAGCTGTTCCCTCGTAAAAATTTGCCCAGGATGGTTCGCCATTTTAAACAGCAGCTCAAACTCCTTCAATGGAAGAGTTAGCGTTTCATCTCCTCGAATCACTTGATAGTTGCGGCGATTGAGGGTAACACCGCCAAGCTGTATCGTTTGTGAAGACACGATCATATAACGCTTCAGCAGCGCTTTTACTCTCATCACAAGCTCCATTGGGTCAAACGGCTTCGTTAAATAATCGTCCGTTCCAAGCTGAAATCCCTTCACTTTTTGCACAGACTCTCCCTTGGCTGTGACCATCAGGAGAGGAATATTGGAATCAATGCGTCTAATCTCCCTGCATAATTCCCATCCGTCTACGTGAGGCATCATAATATCGAGGATAACCATATCAATTTGATTGTTTTCCCAAATTTCTTGCGCCTCCGCACCGTYTTTTGCCTCTAAAATTTCGAAACCTTCGTTTTTCAAAAATAAAGACATCAATTCGCGAATATGTGCATCGTCATCCGCGATCAGAATTTTGGCCATTAAGATGTACGTCTCCCCTCTTTAACATGCACTTCCCATATGGGTGGATTGCTGTTTCAACCAAAATGCCATCCAAGCAAGTTCCAATGATAGAAAAACAAACTGAGTGCTACTGCCGATAGCATAATAAGAGAGTAATGCACGCGTTTTAGTACCGTCCAATATTTGTTTTTCCAAGCAAGCACACTCAAAACGATCATTGCCAAAGTAAATCCAACGAGTAGAATAGGCATAAACAAATAAAGATTCAACGACTGTGTAATGCGGCTAAGTCGAGTGAGCAAATCCATATTCATCACGATAACAAGCGTCGCAACAACGGTTGATAGTGCCCAGACGGCGGTGGCTGCAGACAGCCGATGTGCCCACTTCTGCTCTTTCGGCATCGCGCTGATTTCACGTCTGCGATTTAGGAAGCCCAGTATCACCGTAATAAATAGAAAGACTGAGATGCCAAGCAATGGAAACCAGAACGATGTTTGATCCAGCAGCGACGCGCGTTCAAGCGGCATCGCAGGTAAGAAATCAAGAAGCAAATGCGTGACTTTTCCTGATTCGTCGGTGCGGAATCCAATCCGTCCCTCTCCGCCTACTTGTTGAAATACATCAGGTCCAATAGGTTCAAATACTTGCTGTTCGGCACCACTCCCAATGAATAAACGATTACCGGAAGCTGCTACACTGATCTTGGACATAAAACTGTAAAACTTATCAATATCGGTATGATTGCGACGAGTAAATTGATAGGAGCCCGCATATTTTTGTACAGCATCATTAAGTACAGCGGATACTGGAGGCAGGCTGGCTTCCTCGACTGGGAAATAGCGGTCTAAAAAGGCTTTTGCGAGCCCATCCGCAGCTAATGCGCCGTCACCGCCATTGTAGGAAACAAAAATGCCAATCTGTTTATCTGGAACAAGATATAGCTCCGTATTAAACTGCATATCTGCTCCACCGTGGGAAATAACCTTCCGCCCGTTCATGTACAGCTCATAGAAACCAAGATCCATTGCTGGTAAATCCTTATGAAACTGGAAAGCTGGTGCATGCATCAATAGGGCAGTTTCTGGCTTCAAAAGTTGCTTTTCACCATAACGTCCATTTTGAAGATGAGCAATCATGAAATGAGCCATGTCAATTGCAGATACTGCAGCTGATCCCGCGGGCCGAAATCCCCCCTCAAATGTTGGCGGCTGAGCTTCGAATACGCCGTTTTCCTTAGCATAACCCGGTACAGAAAAAGCTTCTAATGCAGCAGGAATAGGCTCTTGAACCGTAGCGTATTTCATATCGAGCGGATCAAAAATATATTTCTGTATATAATCATTGTACGCTGTCCCGCTAACTTCCTCGACGATTAATCCTGCTAGCGCGGCGCCATAGTTGGAATAAGACGACATCTCGCCCGGAGGTCTTACTCGTGCTGGCATATGCTTGGCAAGCGTTTCCGAAATCGATACCGGCAGCTTTTTAGGATCTGTAGTAATTTGATAGCCGACTCCGCCTTCTTCAAAGCCAGCGGTATGGGTCATTAGATGACGCATCGTAATCGGCTCTGAATAGGTTTTCGGTATTTTCACCGTTTTCAAATAGTTATTGACGTCTGTGTCCAGATCGATCTTGCCTTGCTCAACAAGCTGCATCACAGCGGTCCAAGTAAACAGCTTCGTTGTTGAAGCGATTCGAAATAGATCTGTCTCTGGGTTCGCCAGCTGGTTCTTCTCGAGGTTAGAGTAACCATACCCCTTAGCGAGCAGGATTTCCCCATCCTTGACGATTGAAATAACCGCACCTGGAAACTTGAAATTGTCCATATGCACTTTCATAATACCATCAATGAACGCCGTTAGCCCAGCGACATCGTTTAGAGAGTTGGCTTCTCCCTCAGACTTTACGGGTGTGGACTGCGCTGCCGATACCGGCGCTTGTGCTCCGAATAAGCTCACTCCCGCAACAGCAACCAGTAAAGTGACTAACATTATTTTGTAACCTATTTTCTTCATAATCGATAACATGATAAGCCTCCAACATTCTGCGTATTTTTTTTGACAACCTACTCTCGACTTGCTTGTGAGAGCATATCATAAGCTTGTGAACGCAGAGTGAACCTCGCTAGTTTTCACAAAAAAAAGAGCCGCCCGCATGCTGCTTGGGCGACTCTTAATCGTAATAAACCATCTATTTATTCGGGAAACTGCTCGTAATCAAACTTTCCATCCGAAGCAAAAACATATTCGCAGCTATTTTGCCCCCAAGTGGYTGTGATGCTATAAACTCGGCCAGTTGTCGGAATGTCGCTCACAGCTGTTGGTGGATTAATGAATGCATACTTTCCATTAACATGGTTTACGGCAACTTCTTCAATCGGCAATAACGATTGCTCAAAGCTTTCAGTCAAAAAAGCCATTTTCACTGTAACTTTATCTGGTGTATTTTCTCCAAAATCGACTTTCAATTTCTCACCTGGCTTTAAACGACGCAGACCTGTTAGAAGAGTAGGCTCACTATGCCAAGCTGCTTGGTAAAAGGACATTCGATCATACTTAACCCCATTCCAACTTGATTTTAGAATTGTATAATTTTCGATGGGATCAGTATTTCTCTCATGTGAGATGACAATTGCGGGTGGTTCAACTGGACTGATGCTGCTTCTTACATTGGAATTGCTTGCTCCCACACTAGCCCCAAGTGCAATTGCACTAAAAATGACGACYGCAGCTAATACGAATGAGGATAATATTATGAATGTCGATCTTTTGCTAGGTCGCATAATAGCCACCAGCCTTTCTCTTAAAATCGTCTTCTCATCGCTAAAAGTAGCCTGTAATCCTCCAACGGGGTATTGTTCATTTGAGGCTACCGCAATTAAGGTTTCACCGTATTCCTGCTTCTCTGATGAGGTGAATTTACGAATAACCACTTCATCGCAAGACAGCTCACAAAGACGGTTAATCTCTTTTTCTACAAAATAAACTACGGGGTTAAACCAATGCAGAGAAGTAACGAGCATGGAAAACCATTTTACAACAATATCAAACCGTTTCAGATGTGTGATTTCGTGAATCAAAATATTTTTGAGCTGAACCTCAGTGAAGTGGGTATCCGGTAAGATGATTATTGGCCTAATCATTCCTATAAGCATAGGAGTGGTGATGTAGGAGTTGCGTACAAGCTTCGCTTTATACCGTCCATTCAACATCATGCCAAGCATCCTATTTTCCCAATCATATGCAGGTTTGCTTGCTGTTTTCATATACTTTAGAAATCGAGTATAGCCTCTTAATTTTATAAAGAGTGATAGTATTGTCCCAATTAACCAAACGTAAATGGCATATTGCTTAATTATTGTAATCACAAAAATTTCTGAATTATCAGCTCTGATACTTTCTACTGCTTGAGCATCATTAGCTTGAGGTAGGGTGATCGCATGAGTTGGGTCGATCTCTATATCAAAGTTTGCAGCTTCCCCACCTTGTAAAATGGGACCTGTTAGAAATGGATTTTTGTTAAAAACATCATTCATGATACTCCCATCAAACGAAAACGGAATCGTCAATCTTAGGAGAACCACGATCCAGATGTAATACTGAAGCGTCTTCGAAAATTTATACTTGATTATTGGCTTCATTAAAAACAATAAAAAGAAGAGGATGCTTCCTGATATCGAAAGCGACAATATAAGTTTCATGATGTCATTCAATTCAGTCACCTACCTTAAATAAGGTACGCAGC
>NZ_JBFTSN010000321.1:0-7488 GCF_056400045.1 Paenibacillus sp. 01L418 | reverse complement strand
GCTCATAACTGCTCAACCTGCCTCTCAGCTTTCAAAATCAACGCTGACGGAAGCTTCACGAACTTGCATCATGTGTTCCATAACTTTTTTATGTACAGGATGCACTTGATACACTTCTAGCGCTTCCAAAGATTCGAACTTCGTAATAAGAGCGATATCGTAAGAACGCTCCGAATGCACAACATCCACGCCAACCTCAATCGACTTTAATACTTCGATTTGCCCTTCCATATCCCTAAGCACTTGTGCGGTACGCGCTACGCTCTCTGCGCTGCCATCTTTTAATTTAAAAAATACGATATGAGTAAGCATTATTTAGTTCCTCCTCTAATATTGACGCATAACTTTTGTCTATTTGTCACATAATAACCTATGCAGTCGCATTACGGCAATCTTTAACACGAAGGGGCTCGGTGTACGTTATGCGCTATCCGGTTACAATTGTTGCAACAATTATTGGACTAGCTATCTGCTTGTTCAACTCCACGGGTTACGACCCGCACAATCTTGTTTTCTTCATGTTTAGCATTCCCGCTTGGGTCGTTGATTTATTTGTTGACGTGCACGAGGTTAACGTCTTGCTCATGTATGTGCTTACTGTTGCTACATGGGCGCTGCTTGGCTTTCTCGCCGACGTTCTAATCGTACGCAGTCGTGATAAAGAGCATCATCCTCGTTCAGCACGATAGCTTTATTTTAGGCAAAAAGGAGCCTTTCGGCTCCTTTCTCATTTCTACAGCACATGAATCAATTACGCACTAGGCTGCTTCAACCACTAAAGTCGATTCCATCGTTGTATGTCCTTGACCGCATGGAATGGAACAATAGATTCTGTAAGTACCTGGCTCTTTAAATTCCAAATCTGTTTCCGGGTGATCGTTATCCAAAGCTACTTGAAGCTCGTCAATATGCATCCCGTGGATACCGCTTTTGTTGGAAAGTTTTAGTCTAACTTTGTCTCCAACTTTAACTTTGTACTCTTTTTGATCAAATACAAAATCGTTGGACGCTACAACCTTCAATAAAGTCATGCCCTCTGGCAACGAGGCAGACTCATCAACCGGCTTAGCTGGCAGTGCGAATGTGAGCAAATATAAGCCCAGCAAAGACGCCGCTGCGAATACAGTAAACATAATCCACTTATGCATTGCTATGTGCTCCCCTTTGCGATCATAATGTCTACCTCTTATATTACATAAGATCGTCCGAAGTTCTCAACCTTAAACTACGGAAAGCTGAAAAGTTTTTTTGTTATTTTGACAAAACCATGAACAATTACAAAATTAGCTGGACAAATACTGTTTTAACACCCGTTCAGACTCCGCTTTTACAAAGCCCCAGAGCATAAAAAAACGATGATGGTACCCTCTGCACACATATTCGGCATGCAAACCATCGGCTTCGCGCTTCTCCTCATACACCTTTATTCCTGTTTCGCGGAATTTCCTTCTAATTCCAGCGAGGTCAAGCAGCACCCGATCCTGCATGCCGCGCATCATCGATTCATAAAACCGCGGCAGTTTAATGGCTGAAGTGCCGATCACACGTATATCATGATCCAAAATACGCATAACAATGCCAAGCAAAACGTACTGCTTCACCAGCACAAGCTCTTCCTCGGTCTGTATCGGTGGATTAGCTGCCATTCTGACTTTTCCGCGGGCTTCTTCCTCTTTAGCGGCCATTGCCACCCCTCCAAATAAGAACGTTTGTTCTTATTATAGCGAGGAGCGAGGATTTGATGCAAGTTAATTTACTAATACCCAAAAGTTAACTTTTAATCCTGCTTGGCACGACTGTTTGTGAGTCATTGATTCGTATCCGTTGCATGACATAGGCATAAATCAATTTTTACCAAACCCAATGTAATGCAACATGCTTTCATTATGTACGTCTTCATATTACCATAGTAAAATCACGAAATTCAAAGTCAACTAACCTGCTTCTCCCAAACCAAACAACCCCTATAAATACAAAAGGAACCATCGCTGTAATTCGCGTGATTCCTTCGGTGTTTCTTATTCAGCTTCGCCTGCTTCTCCTGCAAAGTAGGTGTACGTTTGATCGTTGGATTGACGCCCAGCCAGCTGCCCCGCAGTGCATCCGGCGTCATGCGCCCTTGCTGCGCCAGCTTCTGCCTTGCTTTTCTCGCCTTGCTAATAGACATTAGTAATGCCTCCCAAAAAAAGTATTATAAAGCAGCACCGCCGAGCAAGTATACATTTAGCTTCCTGCGGCTCGCTTCCTCCTATTATACGATGAAAACGTCCTTTGCGAAAGACGCTAACGTGCGTGCAATAATTCAAACTCCTTGCGCAGCATCGTAAATACAAGCAGCTCAATAAAATTCCCATCCTCAAACTCAAATTCCCTTGGCTGACTATCCTGTTTGAAACCGAGCTTACAGAGCAAGTTGATCGATGCAGTGTTTGACGGATCTACCTTTGCCTCGATGCAATGGAGCTTCATGCTGTTGAAGCCAAAAGCGATAATGGGCGCCGCTACCTCACTCATAATCCCTTTCCGCCAGTAGTTTGGAGATAGATCATAACCTAAATCCGTACGCGCATGCTCCTTCAAGTAATGTAAAAACCCACAGGTGCCGATTACTTTACCCGAGCTCTTCTCTTCAATTATCCATCTGATGCCTATTTGTAGAGCATAAATCTCCAAATGCCAATTCATTTCCTGCCATGCCTCGTCTTCTGCCGAGAAAGGCAGCAGCGGTGTATATTTGACAACATCATCATTGGAATAGAGCTCAAACAATTCATGCACATCCCGCTGCTCTGTTTTTCGCAAAATAAAACGATCCGTCTCTATTCGCGGAAACGTCTGAAATGAGAATGACGCACCCATCTATTCAACCCCTTTTCCCATCATACAAACACGTAAAATACATAATCTTTCCCTTGCATCATAAGCTTGAAAAATGAGCCTTGCATGTGAACTTGCCATATAATCACGTTTGCGGGAGGAAAATAATGCATGTTAAATCCAAATGAACACAGCCGCGAAGAAGCACGCTTCTTCACATCGACTGATCCGAGGATAGATACGCTTATCTATCCTTTGCCTGAAACCTGGTGGAGCCGTCCCTATGAGTATGAATGGTGCCGAACGCTCATTTCACCAAATGATATCGTACTGGATGCAGCCTGCGGCATTTCGCACCCATTAAAATTTTATTTGGGTGGCGTTTGCAAGGAGGTGCATGCTTGCGATTTCGATGCGCGCATTAGCTCGTGGGAGGCTATTTCTCAGGAAGTTATTCAGGACGTAGGACAGCCAGCTCTCCAGTTAATAACCAACCACCAGGGTTGGTCCAAGGTTCAATATGCTCAGGCAAGTATAACTGACCTTCCTTATGAGGATAATTATTTTGACATCATCTTCTGTATTTCTGTGCTTGAGCATCTAAGACATGTAGATCAGGACCTCAGCTTAAAAGAATTCGCAAGAACAGTGAAACCAGGAGGCCGGATCGCGCTAACCTTCGATTATCCGACCGTTGACTTGCAGCAGCTCAAACGCGCCGCCGAATCCGCAGGACTCACATATGGCGGCGAATTTGAGGCGACGCCCAGCTTTACTGCCATTAGCTCAAATATGTGGGGAACGTTATATTGCTTTAGAGTACTGTTAAACAAACCAGTATGATTTTCTATTTAGGATGAATGGCGTATGGAGCAGAGCAGCCTTAACCGAACAACTAATCCTCTCGTCCGCTTAATGGCTTATTGTTGTAAACCGTTGTTCGGTTTCTGCCTGTTTCCTTCGAGCGATAAAGCGCTTGATCCGCCATTTCAATTATTTCCTTCGCATCCTTCGCCTTCCCACTCGACATTGAAATGCCGATTGAAACGTAGATTGGACTGCCAGTCGGACTCGCGCCAGCAGCGATTCCTTCTCTAAGCCGCTCCGCAATATTGGTTGCCGTAGGAATGCTTCCTAGCTTAACCAGTATGCCAAACTCTTCACCGCCGTAGCGGAAGCTAAGATCGTGACTTCTGGAAAATGCTTTTATTTGCGCAGCTGTATAGATTAATACTTCATCTCCTATAAGATGCCCGTGCTGATCGTTAATTTTTTTGAAATGGTCAACATCCAGCAGTATAAGCGCAAACGGTATATCCTCGGCAATCCACTCCTGAATGGTCAAATCAAATGTTTTCCTATTCGCAAGTCCCGTAAGCCCATCCAATCGAATTTCCTTGTTCAGTAAATTAAAATGGTTATTTATACTTTGATTAAGCTGTCTCACTTCATAGATGTAAGAATTTGTTTTGGGCATTTTGGAACGTATCGCCTTTGTTGATAAAATCGCTTCCTCTGAGAAAGCAGCTAGTTCAAATAGAGGCTTCGATATTAAATGGGAAACATACCACGCAAGCAGCAGGATTACGATAAATAACGGGAGAAATTGCAGCAGTATACTCCATATCAATTCATTTAACGGCTTATCAATAATTGAAGCAGGCGTTTGTGCTACGATGGCCCAACCGGTTATCGACTCGTTCGCATAACCCGCAAAATAACGATTCTGCTTTGAATTAACGATCTCCTGCGATCCGCTATGGCCAGCTAACGCCTTATTAATAACCTCATTTGAAGCAATTATTTCATTAATTCGCTGATGGTCCGGATGGAAAATAAGGCGGCCTTGCTTATCTGCTACGTAGACGTAAGATCCGTTTCCGTAAAAATGTTCGTTGAGCAATTTGCTAAGCGCGTTGCTCTCGCTCAAATAAATGGTTCCAGCTACAAAACCTTCATATTCGCCTTGTTCATTAAATATGGGTGAAGAAATTAGCATAAGAAGCTGGTTCGTTGTTGTCCCCACATAAGGCTCTGAAATAAGCGGGCGTTTCTGTTCAACCGCTTGCTTCGATGCGTAAGAGTTCAGCACTGCCCCTGCCTTGACTCCTCCGTTTGACAAACTAGATAACATCACTTTACGATTGGAATCCACAATGATAATCGCATTAAAATATTGCTCATTCGCATCGTACCAGCTATCCAATTCCTTTTGCGATATATTTTGTATGCCTGCTCTTGCCGCTATGGCATCAACATTGTTGCTAATAATATCCAATAATTCTTTCGTATTAGAGGACAGCTTTTGCGCATATTGATAATTGCTTTCCAAATAACCCGACGTTAGTGAAGTCTTATTTGTCGTCCATGCAAAATAACCGCCGATGATGGCGGTTAAGATAACAGAGCCGATTACGAACAGTCCCAAGACGAATCGAAGTTTTAAGCCTTTGCGTGTACCCACAGTTGTTCCTTCTCTCGTTGCCAAAGTACAGCCTTATTTTAGCGTATATGGGCGAGAAAAGAAATAGTCCTTACTTTCGTCTATACAGAAGCCGGTTGAATAACGGCCGTTAACAGGCCTGGAAACCGAGCATCCAAATCCTCTGTGCGCAGCGTCAAAAAATGCTGGGTGCCTTGCTTTCTAACATTCACTACACCCGCTTCACGCAATGTACGAAAATGATGCGTCATTGTAGACTTTACGACAGGAAGATCAAAGTGGCCGCAGGACTGCTCGCCATGCTTAACAATAGCGACAACAATGCTAAGCCGAATAGGATCACTTAATGCATATAAAACAGAAGTAAGCTCAATATCCTCACGATTGGGATGGAATAATATTTTCAAAGGCATTCGCACCTCTCTCATTAAGTACTTATTGCATTATACCATAGCTCATGCTATATTTTCATTGTACGATAATATTCGTACAATGAAAATAGATAAAGAGACAACTTTGGAGGTTCTATATGAGAAACAGTGCCGCTGTTACTGTCCCACCCGTATTCACCGAGGAGCGGCCCGCCTTTAGAGACGGTCTCGTTATCCCGCTGCTAGGTTTAACCGTAATTATTGTGATCATGAATACGATGATGTTTAATCTGGCCTTGCCCCAAGTAACGGCTCAGTTTATGCTATCCCCATCGGCAGCTTCATGGATCATAACGGGTTATTCCATTATATTTGCCATTTCATCGATTACCTTCAGCAGACTCTCTGACTTTGTTCCGATTCGTCTGCTGCTCACGATTGGCTTAATCGCCATGGGCGGCGCATCTGTGCTTGGTTATTTTAGTCATCATTATGTACTGCTGCTTGTCGCACGCCTGATTCAAGCTTGCGGAGCGGGCTCCGTCCTTAGTTTAACCATCGTTCTCATTACACGATTCATTCCACTTGCTCGCCGGGGCAAATCCATGGCACTTATTACTTCGGCTGCGTCACTCGGCCTTGGTCTAGGCCCCGTCATCGGCGGTGCTATAACACAATATTTAGGCTGGAACGATCTGTTTATCGTTACCGGAATCTCACTTTTACTCATTCCTGTGTTTTATCGACTGCTGCCGGTTGAACCATCGAACAAGGGGTCCTTCGATATTCTCGGTGCCGCGCTTGTCGGAATTGGCTCCACAGGAGTTCTGCTCTATATTACGAACCATTTCTTAATTGCTCTTATTGGCGGAATACTTGCACTAATCTTATTCTGGATACGGATTAATCGTGCAGTAAATCCTTTTGTTCAGCCTACTCTGTTCCGCAATAAAAGGTATATTCGTCTGATTACACTTGGTGTCGTATCTTACATTAACAATTTTTCTACACTTTTTCTGCTGCCTCAGGTGCTGATTCACCTGTTCAAGCTGACACCAGGTCAAGCAGGTCTCATTATTTTTCCGGGAGCCATTGTAGCTATGCTTTCCTCCAATCGCATTGGAAAAATCATTGATCAACACGGCAACAGCTTGCTGCTTCGGCTAACTCCTTGCTTTCTCTYGCTCGCTGCTGTTTCTTTCGCCTTGTTCGCGGATCAATCCATCTACGTTGTCATGGCAATTTATATCGTGATGAGCGTTAGTTTCTCCGCGTTAAACTCGGGCGTTTCGAACGAGCTGTCAAGAATTTTACCAAGTGAGCATGTAGGTGCTGGAATGGGCTTATTCCAGCTGTCGCAATTCATTAGCGGTGCTTTCAGCGTAGCGATTAGCGGTATCGTTCTCGCGGCACAAAGCAATGTTCCGCTTGGCCGCGCATTTTCAAATATATTTTGGGGAATGGGCGTCATTGCCGCCTTCGCCATTGCAGCATCGTGGCTGTACTATTTCTCTTCAAAGCAGCAGCTCGATGAGTCAAATCGACGTTAAGCTAAACGATATGCTTTAACGCCTCTTTCTTGCTAAGCGGCGAGAGCGGCGTTTCTTCTACAAACCGATGCACACAGGCTGCATCGGTTTTTGCATATTCTCTAAGCGCCCAGCCGATCGCTTTGCGAATGAAAAACTCGCTTTCGTCCTTCGTGCGGCGTATGTAGTCAAATAACCGATCTGTATCCGTATCATGCTTGTACCTAAGTTGAAACAACAAAGCAGTTCTCCGGAGCCACATCTGATCTGAATCGATCCAGCGCTCCGTATACTCCGCTGTTAATTCCGGATATTTCGAGAGCTGACT
>NZ_JBFTSN010000320.1:0-7588 GCF_056400045.1 Paenibacillus sp. 01L418 | reverse complement strand
ATGTACGCCATTGACCCATGGGTGGTATGGTTTGCTTTATTGCCTATTTTCGGAAATTTTTATTTTGGAAAAAAGCTTAACCGAATTCAGTTTCAGCAAAATAATGAACGGGTACCCTACCAACGAAAAATGGATTATGTCAACCGTGTCATCTATTTATCCCACTTTGCCAAGGAAATCCGTCTGTCCCGCATATTTTCAGTTCTGAGAAACACCTATATAGAAGGGTATGACGGTGCCATTTCGGTCGTTCATAAGTATCGAGTCAAAGCAGGAGTTGTTTCCTTTTTCAAGATATTTACAACCTTTACACTAATATTCCAAGGGGTTCTGTTGTATGGAGCTTATTTGGCTATTGTCAAGCAGTCGATTTCTATCAGTTCCTTTATCGTTCTGGGAAGCGCAATGGTCGGCGGTGCGTGGTCGCTCATCCGATTGTCTGATAGTTTTGTAGAAATTAATAAAAACGGCATTTACATTGAAAATTTAAAAACCTTTTTAAGCTACGTTTCCGAAATCGAGGAGCATGCCGGTCCAGTTAAAGCAATTGCGCCGCCAATTCAGAAATTAACATTTAGGCATATTAACTTTACTTATGATGGGGCAGCTGAGGCTGCTATTCGCGATATTACGATAGAAGTTAATAAGAACGAGAAAATTGCTTTAGTCGGCCATAATGGCGCCGGCAAATCAACGCTAATCAAGCTCATGATGCGATTGTACGATCCTACTGACGGCGAAATATTATGGAATGGCCAAAATATTAAAGAGTTTGATCTCCTGTCATACCGCTCAATGTATGGAACCATATTTCAGGATTTCAAGATTTTTTCGATGACGATTGCAGAGAATGTGCTTATGCGTGATTTGGTTTCCGAAGCAGACCGCAAGCTCGTCATAGATGCACTCAAGAAAAGAAGAGTTGGCAGGGGTGGTGAATCTGCATGAAGCCCAATAAGCATAGCTTTACTAGGGTCCTTAAAAATAATTGGTTTATTATGAAATACGGGCTGCGCCATTCCCGCAACTATATCATCTTTACATGCTTGTATGCATGCTTGCAGGAAATCGAAATTTTTATTGAGCATGTCATTTTGATTAAGTTTGTATTCGACAGCGTTCAATATGGAACTTCCTTCTCTACCGTTGCTTTATATATCGGACTTACAATTTTGTTTATCGCAATTTGTTTTGTGCTGGACAGCATCTATTTTCAAAGCGTTGAACCGAAAGGAAAAGAATTGCTGTATCAAAAAATAAGGATGGATCTCTACGAAAAAGCGATTAGCACCGATTTGGCCAACTATGATGATCCTGTTTATTATAATGATTATGTGTGGAGCGCCAATGATGCCCATAATCGAATTGATGCTACGATAAACAACATTAGAAAATTGTGCCGATCCGTCACGGTTATTATAACCTCTATAAGCTTTTTCTTGTTTGTTGACAAGCTTGGTTTGCTATTTGTGCTCGCGTCCTTCATTCTAACTCTGATTGTCAGCATGATCTCCAATAAAATCAGGTACAAAATGAGAATGGAGCTTAACGAAAAGGATCGTAAACGAATCTATCTGAAACGATTGTTTTACTTGGCTGATTACGCGAAGGAATTAAGACTTTATTCCATCAAGGAGAAATTTTTTAGAGATTTCTCCGATACGCATAAAGAAATGCACGGGATTGTTAAAAAACGTTCAAAAAAGCAGTTTTGGTTAAACTTCACCTCAGAGTATTTCTTCAATGAGTTGATTTTGAGCGGCCTGTACGTGACTTATGTTGTCTTTATGACGTTAGTGAAAGGAACGTTAAGCTTTGGCAGCGCGGTTACACTGTTGAATTCATCATGGCGTCTAAAAGGCAACATGCAATATATGACGACGCTCATCAGTGAAATGCAAGAAAACAGCTTGTACATCGAGAAGTTAAGAAGTTTCCTGGAGCAAAAGAACGCTCTGAAGGAAGTTGAAGATCCACTGCCTGTGCCGGATAAGTTTACTGGATTAATGCTAAAAGAGTTATCGTTCCAATATGGTCCATCCGGGCCGCGTATTCTTCATAATGTTAATTTCAGCATTAGGCCAGGTGAGAAAATTGCAATCGTTGGTTACAATGGTGCCGGAAAAACGACATTGACGAAGCTGATCATGCGTCTATACGATCCAAGCTCGGGAGAAATTCGTTTAAATGGGATACAAATCGATCAGTTCAAGCTGGATGATTACCGTATGAAGATTAGCTCAGTGTTTCAGGATCATCAATTGTTCGCTGCTACGCTTTCCCAAAATGTCGTCATGAATCAGTTTTCATCCGGCGATTCATTTCTGGTAAGAGAAGCGCTGGAGAAAAGTGATTTTGGCAATAAGCTGCAGACCTTGCGATTGGGGACCGATACCTCCATTACCAAGGAGTTTGACGACGCCGGGATAGAGCTATCTGGTGGAGAGGCGCAGAAGGTAGCGATTGCAAGAGTGTTCGCCAAGCCGACTCTTCTCATCCTATTAGACGAGCCTTCCAGCGCCTTGGATCCAATGAGCGAATATCATTTGAATCAAGTGATGCTGGAGAAGGCAGAAGATCGACCCATCATTTTTATTTCACACCGCTTATCGACGACCAGAATGGCGGATCGCATACTCATGATGGAAAATGGTCAAATCATTGAGCAAGGCTCACACGAAGAACTTATGAGAATGGACGGGAAGTATGCTCAAATGTTTAACCTTCAGGCTTCACGTTACCGCGTGGTTGTAGGAGCTTGAAAAATAATGATTGTGGGGTGGCTTGGATAGTGGAATTTAAAGAAATAACGTGGGACAACTTTATTGAATGTATTGAGCTGAAAGTTGCAGAGGAACAGAAACGCTTTATCTCCTCTAATCAACATGCACTCGCAGAAGCATATATCGCATCAAAAGAGGGGCAGGTCATTATTACATTTGCTATTTATAAAGATGAGACTATGGTCGGCTTTATCATGATGTATTATGACGATGGAAATGGGAATTTCGAATACAGCAGCTATGGCGTTTTTAAAATCATGATTGATGGGCGATATCAAGGCAAAGGGTATGGGAAGGAAGCCATGGAAAAAGCTGTAGAATTGTCTAAGACATCTCCTCATGGTGAAGCGAGGGTCGTTGAAGTTACCTATAACCCCGAAAACATAATTGCGAAAAATTTATATGCCTCATTAGGATTTGTTGAAACAGGAAATACCCACCCTTCTGGTGAGGTATATGCTGAGTTTGTTCTACCTAAAACACCATATTTACGGAGTTTTTAAAGCAAGAATGTTATCTGAAGGAACCTGAAATAATTGAAAATACGAGGAGGAGAGTCTCATAGTTTCCATTCGAGATTGTACCGAGGCTGATCTTGATGCCGGCTTCATTGGTTGGTCCTGTAGCTGCATGGATGACCCATAAGGAGTAGGTCTTGAACAAAGTGGGTTCGCTACGTGGGACGATTAGAAAGTCATATTCGTAACCGAATAGTGGCAATGTATAGACCAAACAAGCAGTCGACCATGTCGGCTGCTTGTTTGTTTTTTAGTGCGATGAAATGAGTATCTGACCCATGCTCTTGTGTGGAAAATCCCATCATCTAACAGGTATAGAAACCATTGAACAAAAGGTTGTTTACAAAACATGTAAACGTTACACTTTTTTATGAAGAAAATATTTCGTATACATTGACGAACAAGCAAAAGGAGGATAAGCGTCATGAAATTCAAAAGGTTATTTGCAATCTTACTGCTAAAAACGGTCTTCATATCCGGCTGTACGACAATTGTAACAGAAGAGGCAGTGCCAGTTGAGATTGAGAAAAGTCAATCATTGATCATACAGCTTGTTTCCTGGGTCCCGATGGCTTCGTCAAACGAGGATAATCCGTTGAAGCAAAAAATCGACCGTTTCCGCGAAAAGTATCCGAATGTACAAATTACGATCAATTAGATGAACCCGTGAATGTTGGAGGAAAGTCGAATATTGAACAAGAAATATGGTTTAGCAGCACCAAGTCTCTTCAAGTGATCGTGAATGGACAGAATGGGAGAGAGGCGTTAGCAATATGCGAAAGAATTAGATATTGAATTTGGCTCTCGAGATTAGCATCTGGCATTACATTGTCATGTGAAGTAAAGGCGTAGAGGAGAAATATGTTCATGTCAAACATCAGAAAACTGGGGATACTGCTAATGTTCGTTATGATGTTATCGAGTTGTATGTCGTCATCGCATACACTCAAGAATAACGATACGTCTGCTCGAGTCGGGGAGAAACAGCAGCTAACAATTAAGCTGGTTGGTCGTTATAGCGGGGATTCGCTCCCTCAGAAGATCCAGCGTTTTGCCGATATGCATTCGAATGTGGAAATTAAGATCGAGTGGGTTCAGTCTTATAATAATCCGTATAGCAAATCTCCAGTTTTGTTTGCACCTTGGACTCCAATTGAGGTACCTTCTGAGCTGTATGAGGACTCTAATAACGTTCCGGATATCGTTGAACTGGTGCCCTACCAGATGCGAGAATTGTATCGGATGGGAGTTATCGAGCCGTTAAATTTGAACGAATCGGATCTAGACGATTATGCGATTGCGACTAATGACGGATATGTTCTGGGTATGAAAAGCAAGATTAACCCGATGATTCTTTACTACAATAAAGATATTTTTTCTACCTTGGGGATTGAAGTTCCTTCGGAAAAATGGGATATCGATATGTTGAACGATGCGATCGTCAAGCTGAAGGCTGCGGGAGAGACGCTCTATATTCCTCTATCGCCATTTACACTGGAGTGGGCAACGGGACTGTACGGTGGACGTGTTGTCGGAGTAGACGGCAGGTCATTCACCGGTTATATCGATAGTGATAATGCAATTAAAGCTGCCAAGTGGATTATGACTATCGGAACGAAAATGGAATATGCCTCGATGTCCTTAACTGATTTACGTCCCCCTATGCCTTACGATTTGGTCGATGGTAAAATCGCGCTAGCGATAGAATATGCGTATGGGTTTAATATATCTATGAAAAACAGCTATGAGGAGATTGCGCAAGAGAATAACCAAATCGGAGTGGCAGCGTTACCTGTAGGAACGAACGGTCATAATCCGGCTTTAATATCGGGATTATCCCTAACCTCGAAATCTGAACATAAAGAATTGGCTATGCAGTTAATTCGGTATCTATCAGAAGACCGAGATTCATTGTATACGGACATTGCTTCGCATACACTTCAGACCGCTACAAGAACCTTGAAGGAGCCAGTGGACGCTGCACGGAAATTGATAATTATAAAGGCTATGAAAAGGTCCGTTCCAGCAATACTTAATACGCATGAGGTAGCCGAAATCGGTTTTTATGACGCGATACAATTATTTTTGCCAAAACCACTGCTTGCGATCAGGGACGGGCAGTCAATTAGAGATATGCTAAAACAGTATGCGGATCAACTGGATAGCGATGCGAGAGACAAATAATGTTTTTAAGTAAAAAACCAATAATTAGACATGTATTATAAATTATTCCATAAATGCTAAAATGATTGTGAGTCCGAGAGTTTTGTTGATTCTGTAGTCTGTACTCTCCAAGGACTGGTCTTGGTAAAAAAATAGAAACGGAGGTGATTATATGTGTGGATATCAATCTGGGGGCTGTCTGGCGAGTTCCTGCGGAGGTTCTTCTAAACTGGGGGTTCAACTGGTGAATTACGTATGTGATGGTGTCATTCTATCCCAGACTTCGTCGGGTTGCTGCAACCTTTAAAATCAGTGGACTACATGCTTACAATAATGAGAAAACACGGCTTTATGCCGTGTTTTCTCATTATATTTCATGTTGGAATAGGAGGATCATAAAGTGATGGGTCCCTTTTTGCAGTTCCTGTTACTGATTACCTTTTTGTTGTCTGGATTCGGAAAACTAATCAGTTTCGCAGATTTTAAGAAGACGATTGAACAATTAGAAATCAGCCGTCGACTTGTTTTACCGAGTGCAGCTGTTGTTGTACTGCTAGAATTATCTGTTTCGATCCTTCTTATATTTTCGGGGACTCAGTATCTCGCGTATTTAATAGTCTTGTTTTTACTAGGCTGCTTTGTGTGGTCTATCTACCGGGCATATAAACGCCAGCTGAAAGTGGCCTGTAATTGCTTCGGCAATATTAATCCAGAGTCGTTCGGTTGGAATACGGTACTACGGGTTGTCCTGTTACTTGTCATTACCCTATATCTCTTATCAACCGGAACAACAACTGTATGGGCGGAGTATCCAATCGAAGATATCTATTATGCTGGAGTTGGTTCGATCGGTGTGCTTCTGGTTTACAGCTTAATGCCGTACGCGGCATTCGGTACTTTAGCAAGTGATGGTTCCAAGTAAGGGGGAGTTGGATAACATGCAATCCATTGCGAATGCTGTTCTATGGTTATTAGTCATAATGTTAGCGGTCAGTGTGCTGCGGTTGCGCAATAAGGTCTATATGCCTTTCAAGCTAAAAGAACTGTTGTACTCCGATTTCGGTGCGCCGCTAGGGGAGAAATTTCCAGTAACACACTTTCAGACGATCACTGGCGGACAAGCTGCGGTTCATAATGATTCAGGAAAAAAGAAAATTATATTGGTCACCTCTCCGACCTGCGGCACATGCACGACGTTATATCCACTGATCAATCCTTTCATGCAGAACAAAAACGATCAATACGAGTTTATCTCAATGATGTATGGTGATTTGCAAGAGGTTAAGGCAATCGGTCATAACTACAGCCTGATGGTGCCGATTGTTCAACTGGAGAACGAGGAAAGTTTGAAAGCAATTAAGACCGATCGTTTCCCATTCGGCTATTTGCTATCTCCGGATGGTAAAGTCACATCCAAAGGATTGATTACGAATGAAGAGCAATTTGACCTTCTCCTTACGTGGGCTCCGAAGCAGTCGAAGAAAAGCAGACTAGCCTTTTATCGGCAAAGATCTAATGCAGAGCAGCAAGTCTAATCGGTTATCTGACAGATTACTTTTACATCGTGGGAGCCCTGTCGTGAAATACACAATGATGATAAATGTAGCATTGCTCTTCATCACTTTATTATCCAGCTGCGTGTCGACAACAACAGCTGAAGAAGCAGCACGGAACAGTGAGGAACCCAAGTCGAAAGACACGCTGACCATCCAGCTTGTCTCCATTAACGGCTCGTTTTACGGAGTGGAGCACCATCGGCTAGCGCGGAAAATCGAACGATTTGGAGATCTCAATCCCAATACGAACATTACGATACGTTGGATAAATGATTATAATTTGACACAAGGCTCTAATTCTGTGCCGATTTGGATAAAAACTACAAAGCCAGCCGACTTGTATACAGTAACGCAGAGGGCACAGGATGTACCGGATATCTTCGAACTTGCGCCTAATCAGATGCTAGAGTTGTATCGGCGCGGCGCAATTGAACCGCTGAATATGAATGAAACAGGCGTTAGCGAATATGTGATCTCCTCCAATGACGGCTACGTGCTGGGCATTAAGAGCAAGATCAATCCAATGGTTGTCTACTATAATAAGCAAGCTTTTGAATCGCTTGGATTG
>NZ_JBFTSN010000319.1:0-7605 GCF_056400045.1 Paenibacillus sp. 01L418 | reverse complement strand
ATGCATATACGCCTTCCTCGAACGAAAATGGAATAATCGCACCTTTGGAGAACCGCTTGATGCTCTCCTCGTAACCAGCGAATTGCCGCAAATCCATAGCCGCATTCCGAATGGCCAGTTCATAGGGAATCCAGTTGCTCACTCCAAGAGCAACATCCGGCTGACGATTGGATGCGTTAGCCAGAACGAGCTTATTCTCGTCCGGCATAATGGACAGCTTAACGGCAATGCCCGATTCCGGCGTAAACTGCTCATCGATCATCTTCTGCATGAGCTCAACGAAAGGTCTTGGGCGATTGACCCAAACCTCCAGCTCACCATTTATTTTGTTTGAGCTTGAATAGGATTGTTTCGTAAAGGATAAGAAAAAGCGTTTAACCGTTTCCCCTGATTTCTTGAAAAAACCTGCATTTGGAGATGGCAGCTTGCCATCCTGAGAAACATAAATCCGGTCAAGTGCAAGCGGCGACTCCGAAATGCTCTGCAAAAGCGTACCTAGCAATTGAGAAGCTGACGCCGACCCTTCAGAAAACAGATTTAAGCGATTGGGCAATTCGTTGGGGTCCTTCGCAAGGGATCGCAATTGCTTCGATGCCAGCTTCAAATTGACAATTTCGCCGATTTCCTTCACCTTCGGGTTAAGCAGGCTAATCTCTTCAAAGCGTTGATCAAGATCATCCGCCCAGCCAGAGAGCTGTTTATCTAGTTCCGGCATGTATTCAAGTAGATTCCAATCTCTATACAAATCTAGTTTATTTCCTGTCAGCTTCTTGATTTCTAGCGTCATGCGGCTGATCTCTCTCATTTTGGTGAAGATATCCTCTGCTAGAGGACGCATATGTGATAAATTCACTGTCATGCTGAGCGTATGCTTGCCCTTCGTCATATAAAATTGATAAGGCTTATCCTCACTGCCAAGCGTCTCATTCCGCCATTTTTTCGTATAATGAAAAGCATAATTGTCCACCTCGCGGAATGGAACTACGCCATCGAGCTCAATTCGGCGAAACACGGGCAAATCATATTGAGTACTTTGCAAGTATTTCAAAGCAATTTGATAGTACCCATCCTTGGGAACCTCCAGCTCCCATGTTAACGATTGACCGCCTTCTTCATAGGAACCCGCATCGATCATATTGAGYAGCAGCTTGTTCGTTTCGTAGGGCGTCACCTTGCTATCGCGTGACGAGGCTGCTCTGATGGAGGAATCGTTTTTATATAGCATTTGCTCCGCTTCAGTTATGAGCAGTGTGTCGATACGCTCAGCACCAGTTTCTTCTGCTGGGAAGCTCTTTAAATACTTTTCATATGTTTGTATTTGGGCAGGGGCTTCTACTCTCACATCGCCAAGCAGCAACTCTCCCCTGGTATTGACTAACGTAACGGAGTTCAAGCCTTCTTTTAATTGAAACTTTAAAGGCTCCATATGAAAATAACTAGAATCCATGGCATATACCGTCTGCCATAACTTCACTTTCTGGGAACGCGGCAGCAGCTCGTTGCCATAACGATCCCACTTTTCTGCAAGAGGTTTGTTCTCCCATCTGCTAGGAAACAAAATATGACGGCTTTCATAGAACTGGTATTGTCCATTGATTTGCAAATAACCCTCTGTGGGCAAAATGCTGTCATCCAGCATGTAATAGTCAAACGCTAGCTGATATAACCCCGTTTTTTCAACATGAATGTCGAACGTGATCTTTGCGTCTTTATTCCAACGAAGTGTCTCCTGACCGTAATTGAAGCTATCCTGTAGAGAGACTAGTAATGCTGCGTTTTCCACATTTTTGGCAGGTGAAACGATGATGTTTGCGTTTGGAATGATAGGAACCTCAGACCACTCTTTTAGCTTTTCTGAATAGGTCTTCTCTATCAGATTAAGCGCATCCGCTGAGCCTTCTGCCTTGGGCGCTGCCGCTTGCTCCGATTCAGCTTGTACTAACGATCCCGGGAGTCCGCTAGCAAGAAGAGCTGCAATCATCAAGCATATCAGTAAGATTTGATAAGTTTTTTTCATGGTCTCTTCCCTGCCTATGCTTCATTAATGCCGCAGATGCGAAAGATCATATAGCTTCTTCCGCATCTACGGTCAATCTGTATTATTGACTTAATCTTTGYAGCGCTTGACCTACGAACTCATTTGCTTTGTCTTCCATTTCTTTCGCTTTATCAGCAGGCTTCAATTCACCGTTTGCGAACTTCTCATATATTTTTTGTTCATCGGATGCCCAAGCACTGAATTCTCTCCAGCCCGGAAGAACCTTGTTATAATCTGGAACTGCATCGCCGAGCAATCCAATGGCTGCTTTCGCACCGTCTAGTTTCAGCTCGCCCGTCAGCTTCTCCCATACCTCAGGGAAATCAGCAACTGGGAATTTATCGATATTGATGTTCAATTCCTTGTTCAGCTCAAGACGCTTCAGCCAGCCGTCCTTGCTCCATGACATAAATTTCATCAGCTCATAAGCAGCTTCTGGATGTTTGGTTGTGGAGGATACACCGATATAGTCAAGGACTACAGGCATCTTTTGTCCCGCATTGCCAGCTGGGTATGGATAGAAATCTACGACGCCAGCTCCCGACTTTTCCATTTCCGGCGGCAAGGAATTCATATTCCAAGAACCGTCAATTCCGAGTGCGACATGCCCTTTCTGCAGCGGCCAAGCTCCTTCTTCGCCGAATACTTTTGTTTTTTCTTCGCCAGTCATTTTTTCTTCCACTTTCAACCTGCGAAGCTCAAGCTGTTGGTTGTAGCCATCGATCCACTGCTGATTCGTGAAATGGAATTTCTCACCATCAAATGTGTTGTAGCCTAGCGCACTATCATTCGCCATTGGCCAGTGTTCATTGAAAGATAGATTGCCCCACGGGCCTGAAATCCCATAAATATGTTCCGAAGGCTTGGATACCTTCTTGGCGATGTCGATCATCTCTGTAATGGTCCAATTATATCCAGGAAGCGGAATGTTGTTTTTCTCAAGCAGCGTTTTATTCACATAGACACCCATAATAAACTGGAAAGTAGGCGATGCTAGGCGCTTCCCGCCATAAACCGCTTGCTTCGCAATATTCGGATAAATAGCCTGCGTTTCCTCATCTTGATCCCAATATGGTGACAGATCGAGCAGCCATTCGTTCTCTACGCCTACAGGTACACTTTCTACCCAGAACACGTCAGGCAATTTGCTCGCGCTGGCTGCTGCAGTCAAAGCATCTGTCCAAGGCCAGTTGATCGTTTCGTCTTTCTCTACTGTAATATTCGGATATTTTGCCATGAAGGCTTTTATCATTTCGCCTTCCATCTTCGGGTCTTCCCAGCTTGCAAACTTTAATGTAATTTTCTCTGTTTGCCATGATGGCGTCTCTTCTGCCTTGGTATTGTCCTCTGTCGGCTTATTCGTAGCAGTAGAAGTAGATCCTTCATTTGTTTTGTTGTTCCCGCCCGAACAGGCAGCTAATACGGTGACGAATAACGACAATACCAGTAATAATGAAAATATTTTCTTACTGTTCATTTCACTATCCCCTTTTTCTTCAAATGATATATGGATACACTTGCATGTACCTAAGGTTAGGCATTACTTTTTGAAAACGATTTCATAAATGGTTGCTGTCGCATACGAGAACATGGAAGCCGTGTCTCTTGTATGCAAAGCGGCTATATTTTAAAATGGTATCGATTTCATTTTGTGAAAAAGAGATATTCATAATCTGAAATTATGATTGCACTCTTTTATAATTAGAAGAAGCACGAATGCACAGCTGAGAATCAACAACGACAATACGCTCATCGTCGTCCGCCATCTCACCCTTAATTTTCTTGATAAGCATTTCCGCAGCAGCATAGCCCATTTCAATCTTTAATTGATTAACCGTGCTAAGCTGAGGCACCAAATATCTCGAAACTCTTTCATTGTCTACGCCAAAAACAGCTAGATCCTGAGGGATTCTTACATTCGCTTCTCTGCACGCGGCATAAATGCCTAATGCCATCTCATCATTGGCAGAAAAAACAGCTGTGAACTTCTGCCCTGCATCCCAAAGGCGCTTTAAAGCTGAGTATCCGCCTTTTTTGTTGAAATCGCCATTTTCCACAAGCTCTGGCCGGAACGGAATTCCGTGTTTTTCTAATCCTTTGATGTAGCCTTCCAGACGATCCAAGCTATCGATAGCATCATTATAGCCGCTTATGAATGCTATATCTTTGTGCCCCTGCTCGATGAGATGCTCAATCACGTGCATGGCGACCTCTGTCGTATTCGTTTGGACGTTATAAATTCTGGAATCCAGGATACTGCGTCCAATAGACCCTATGACATAACCTCTTTCGAGCAGCTCCATAACCGTCTCTTTCGGCAGTAACGACTCAATCAGGATCATGCCGTCAACCGTTCTGTTCGTTAACATTTGAAGATATCCGAGCTCAATTTCTCTGCTGTTTTGGGTATCGCAGATAATGACTTTAAATTTCTCCAAATGCGCCTTGTTCTGAATTCCTTTTACTAAATTAGAGTAATAGGCAACCATAATATCAGGCACAATTATTCCAATAGTAAACGTTTTTTGCTGGCGTAGATTTTTGGCTGCAGCATTGGGAACGTAGTTCATCTGCTCAATAACCATGAGAACCTTTTCCCTCGTTTTGTTCTTAACGAGCGGGTTATTGTTTAACACGCGCGAGACAGTAGTCGGTGATACCTTTGCCGCTTTAGCTACATCAACGATATTAACATCCATAAGATTCGACCTTTGCTATAAATTTTGTCAGATATAAACAAATAAAGCGCTATCAAGTTGATATTTAATAATATATCAAATAATGAAATCGATTTCAATAGTTATTTTGAGCAATATTTCCAGTGTTTCCATATCCGCCATTGCCATAAGAAAAGGTGATCCACACCGCATTTTACGGATAGAATCACCTTGAGCATTTTTAATGAATAACCTTAAATGGATTACTCTTTGTCTAGGAAACGCCAGAAGTTTCGATTCAGCATATCATCCAGATCCCGCTTGATCTCCTCTTCTGTCACCGTCCATCCACTATGATGCAGCTTCTCGTATTTCGCTGCAAGAACATTGCCAATGATTTTTCTAGAATGCTCCCATTTGTAAATCAATTGCTCAAACACACGACAATCGGAGTGCTGAGGAATCATCGAAGTGCCTAGAAGCTCTATGCGGAAACGTGTCATTTCCTCAACCATCGATTCAATATGCAGAAACCACCAGCAGCCAAATATCATCAGATTCCGGAACTTACGGGCAAGCACTGTTAATTCATGTTGATTTTCTCTTGCCAGYATCGTGATGAGAAACTTCTGCTCGGGGTAACGGCGGCATAAAGCTTCCACTGCAGATACATCAGACAACATGCTCATATCGCCTGCTAATCTGAGTGATGGGTTCACCCGTCTGCGAACGCCAATCATTAACGCAAACGGAATACTTTTTGCTTGGCATACAGGGATCATAACCTCATCAATCATCTTGCTTCGATGATCATCGGCTGGATATTCAAAATCACCAGGCATCGACACGGCAAGATAAAGCGCATCCATCCGAGTAATCCATTCCGAGAGAAAACGTCTTGTTTCTGCCTTTGTCCGCTCAGACCATTCCGCTTGTACATCATAACCAAGATTTTGCAGCTCTTTCACCGCATGATCCCAATCATTAAGAAGCGCATCAACTCGCAGCGCTGCATAGAAACGGGCATCCGTTTTTCCTTTGCCTGACAGCCAAACGGGACGTTCAACAGGATCAAACGGATCGTTCGTCATGACGATTTTCTCAATTCCAGCGATCTGCATGACCGTATCTACCTGCTGTTCTACCGTACGCTTCGCAAGTGCTTGCCGGTAATCGTCCAGATTGCGTGAGGATACATCGAATCCAAGACGTTTAAGAATCGTAATAAATCCGCTTGCAGCTTCGCTTACAGGAGAATGATCAATGAACAGCTGCTTCCATATCCAGTCCGCCTGCTCACGCTTTGTCATCGACCAGAATTGGCTGTACTCCTCCTCTGACCATCTGAACGACTCTGAAATTAAGTAATGATAAGTCAACAGCTCATCGATGCCCCATAATAGCAGTTCCCCAAATTCAGGAGCATATAGATGCGTATGCATATCCGTAACAGGCGTGCTCATAGCTAAACGATCAACCGTCGCTTTAATATCTAGTAGGCTTGCAATGGTTTGAGTACTCATTTTCTTATCCCCTCTCTTATTGGCTTCAACCGTTTCCCCCAAAGCTTTATGCGCCTTATGTGTTCAAATGCAGTCGTTGTTGTCCGTTCCCTTTAGCTGTAAACGCGGTCTTATCATATCGTCATCGCACCAAATCCGCCATCCACGCGGAGGAATGAGCCGGTAACAAATGAAGACGCTTTGGATGAAGCCAAATAAACAACCGCGCCCTTCAGCTCATCCGGATTTCCGAAACGATTCATCGGCGTATGCTGCATAATCGACTCTACTCTTTCGGGTGAAAGTATTTTTTTGTTCTGCTCCGCCGGGAAAAAACCTGGAATAATAGCGTTAACTCTTACGCGGTCTGGCGCAAATTCGCGTGCTAAAAATTGCGTGATGCTGTTAACTCCTGCCTTCGATGCTGAGTAAGTAAACACGCGAGAGAGCGGTGGTGATGAGGAGACAGAAGAGATATTGATAATGGAGCCGCCGCTGCCCTGTTCAATCATTTGTTTACCGAACACTTGGCAAGCCAGCACAACACTCTTTAAATTGACGTCCATAATTCGATCCCATTCATCCATCTTCAAATCAAAGAAAGGCGTGGGGCTGTTTGTTCCTGAAGCATTTACAAGGGTATCTATACGTCCTCCCCATTGCAGAATATCGTTCAGCACCGCTTCTAGTTCATCTTTTTTTGTTGCATCTGCTTGCAAAGAGATCGCCGTTCCGCCGCTGCTATTTATTTGATTGCATACTAATTTTGCTTTCTCCATATCGCGGCCAACGATGGCTACTTTTGATCCCGCTTCAGCCAGTGCAGAAGCCATGGCACTGCCAAGGACACCATTTCCACCGATTACAACGGATACGGTATCTGTTAAATTAAACATGAGAAAACCACCTTATAATCGAAATAACAACGTTGTTATTTTTCATAATATCGCAATAAGCCCATACTGTCTACACCAATTATACCGCTTTCATTTGCATATTAATTGGACTATGATAGGATGTATGACTTATGATAATAGTCGTTAAAGTTCCTTTCGGAGGGAAGCTATGGTAACCATCAAAGATATCGCAGAGCGTGCAGGCGTCAGCTTTTCTACAGTATCCAAGGCACTTAGAGACAGCCCGCTCGTACAAAATAAAACGAAACAGCATATCCTTTCCATCGCCAAAGACATGGGTTATCAACCCAATATTGCTGCTCGAAGTCTCGTCTCGAGAAAAAGCGGCGCGATTGGCATCGTATGGCCATCAATAGAACGCGCAGCCCTATCATCCCTTCTTACACGGCTTAATGAGGAGCTCGAGAAATACGGCTATATCACGTTGCTGTCTATTAGCAACATCGAATCCGCGATCGAAACTTTTCGCCGCTATCAAGTGGATGCCATAC
>NZ_JBFTSN010000318.1:0-7619 GCF_056400045.1 Paenibacillus sp. 01L418 | reverse complement strand
GAGTGCCGTAATTGTACGCCTTCGGAAATTTCATCCAGGTCGGAGGGCTCCACGGAGAGGCAAACAGTTTCAATTCAGGATTGAGTTTTAGCGCTTCCTTAATATAAGGAATCAAATGTTGTTGATCACGGGCAATGGAGAAATGCTCCATACTTAAGTCTCCGTCTGTTTCGTTTAAGCTATACCATTCCAGTGCATAATCGCTAGCGCCAATCGGAAGCCTGCAAATACTGAATTTATGCTCGCCTTCGGGATGAAAGAGCGCATGCATCACTTGACTGCGTTCTTCCTCCGGCAGATGCTGCAGAGCAGCATAACCAAGCTCGTTAAAGCAGCCTCCAAACCCTTCTAACCGTTGAAAGCTCTCACCTGAGAATGTCAGATTAGTGTTTCCATTACCGGCTTCCTCTATCGTTTTAACCATCGCTTGGTTTCCGTGCTTGCAAACCATTGTATCTGTTTCTCTCTCATCACCGCAAACCTCACTTTTTGAAAGCGTTTTTATCATTATATCTTGTAAATGAAAGCGTTTAATTGGACGAAATTAGACTCTATTCTTGGRCGATATTAAACCAACGCAACAAAGCGAAAAAACTATATTTTAAGAAGACAAACAAAATAGTGGTTAAAGTCTCATAAACTAAGCAATACATTCATGTTTACAACAAAATTAGCTTTTGAAGGGGGTGAATACGATACCTCTGGTCGTCCGATCAACATTAAACGCAACCGGCGCCATTACATTTACGGGGAATACGCTGGGTCTCAGCCGCTCAGAAGTAGCTGGAACCCCTGGTACTTCCGATAGTATAGGCGCTTTCAGCACTACGAATACAGCAGCTCGGTACGGCACGTACCCGCTTGGAACAACGAGCAACTATTTGGAAAATAGTTCTGCCGCCGCTCTCGTTCTCCCCACTGGAAGCACTGTTCTTTATGCAGAGCTTATTTGGGGCGGCACCTATGTCAACGGAACCGTTAATCTAACCGCAGCCATTAACAATMCCGTTACGTTCATTACACCGCTTGGAACCTCAAGCATCACTCCTGACGCAGCAACAAGCAATACGTTCGATTTGGGAGGAGGCGCACTTGGCTATACTCGTTCAGCCAATGTCACCTCGCTTGTGCTGGCGGCAGGTGCGGGTACCTATATAACAGGCGGCGTAGTCGGAACGATTGTTATTCCCGGCGATTCAACTGCTAACCATGCTGGCTGGACCCTCGCCGTCATTTATCAGAATCCTTCACTTCCGTTTCGCAACATGTCGCTGCGGGTTGGCGCTATTTTGGTTCAAAGCACTTCGGCAGCGGTCAACACGACAATAACCGGATTTGCCACGCCGATCTCAGGAGCCTTAGGCGGCAGGGCGTTATTTAGCGCTCAGGAAGGAGATGCAAACCGAACAGGTGATCAGGCGTTGTTCGGCCCGACGACAGCTAGCTTAGTAGCTCTATCTGGCACGAACAATTTCGCTAACAATTTTTTCGCTTCACAAATTAACAATGATTCCGGTGCATTAAACACAACTGGAACTTTCGGGGACCGCAATCAAATAAATGGCACACCCGGTACGAACATCATTGGCGGTCGACAGGGCTGGGATATTACGAATGTTGATATTTCCGCTAGGCTGACGAACAACCAGAGCTCAGCCGTTTTGTCACTTACAACCTCTGGGGATGCTTATGTACTTAACGCGAATGCCATCCAAGTCAATATTAATGCGCCCGTTATCAATGTAACGCTAAGCGAGAATGCAACAGGGCCTACCATCGGCGACATCATCACCTTAACGGTCACGGTCAGCAACTCAGGGACAGCAAACGCAGCCAGTATCGTCTTAACCGATACATTGCCTGCTGGCGTTACGTTCGTACCAGGCAGCGTCGTTGTAGGCGGTGTCTCGAAACCGACATTCGACATAAGAACCGGAGCGCCGCTAGGCTCATTAAACCTAGCAACCTCCATCACCGTTACTTATAAAGCTACCGTAACCTCCTTGCCAAGCACCGCTCAGCTTTCAAGCACCGCCAATGCGGCCTTTACGTTTCAAAGCATAGCAGGCGGTCCCAATATTACAGGTGTTATTCCATCCAATACTGTCACTATCCCTGTTTATGCCCCTAATTTATCTATTGTAAAAAGTGCGAACACACAGAACGCAACGGTTGGTAATCAAGTAGTCTACACACTGCTCGTTGCGAATACCGGCAGTTCAGCAGCCATTGTCAACCTGACGGACAATATACCTGCGGGAACATCTTTTATACCGAATAGCTTCCGTGTCAATGGAGTCGTTGTAGCAGGTGCGAATCCATCAGCGGGAGTAGCCATAGGAACAATTGCAGCTGGGGGATCGTCAACGATCACGTTTCAAGTGCAAGTAAATGTTTTGCCATCTCCACCTCAGCTTGTGAATCAGGCATCAGCCACCTATACGTATCAAATACCTGATGGAAGAATCTTTCCCGGCTCATTAGCTTCAAATACGGTTACAGTTCCTGTAAGACTTCCAAATGTTGTGGTCACGAAGAGCGCTAGCTTAACCGACATCGCTGTAGGTGAAACATTAACCTATTCCTTAGTCGTCACGAACAGCGGCATCGAATCCGTCACCAATGTCACATTGGGAGACACCATTCCTGTTGGAGCGGAATTCACCTCTGGAAGCGTAATTGTAGCTGGCGTATCCAAACCAACAGCAAATCCAGCGAGCGGCATCAGTTTAGGAACCATTGCGCCAAGCAGCTCTGTCACCGTTACTTTTGCAATTCGCGCGACTGCTATTCCAAGCTCAGGTACATTTGTTAATCAGGCTTCGGTATCCTTCAGCTCTGGCGTTTTCACAGGTCTCTCACTGTCTGGCAGTGTGACAACGCCTGTATATCAACCCATCATCAGCATTACAAAAAACGGTACGCCTACGAACGCTACTGTTGGAGGAAGAATAACCTATTCATTCAGCGTAAAAAACAGTGGGAATATTGCTGCCCAAGTGACCTTAACGGATAATATCCCAACCGGCTCATCCTTTGTGCCAAACAGTGTCATCGTTAATGGAACAGCACTTCCCGGCAGCAGTCCCGTTACAGGCATTTCACTTGGCGCTTTGCCTGCTTCCGGCGTATCCAGCGTTTCATTTCAGATCTTGTTAAGCTCGCTTCCGTCGCCGCCAACTTTGGTCAATCAAGCCTCAGGCTTATATACCTATCAGTTGCCTAGCGGTAGAAACTTAAGTGGAAGCAGCAGCTCCAATACGATCACGCTCACTGCCCAAGCACCAAATGTCACAATTACCAAAGCTGTCAACGCTACCGCAGCTGCTATAGGTGACATTTTGACGTTTACCATAATCGCTGTGAATAACAGTGTCGTACCTGTTACAAATGTCAACATCTCCGACACGTTGACCAGCAGCGCAGCTTTCATTGCTGGAAGCGCAACAATTAACGGGGCCGCAACAGCTGCAAACCCGAATGTCGGCATTTCTATCGGTACCATTAATCCATCTGCCAGCGTTACTATCGTATTTCAGGCACAGGTAACATCGCTGCCCGATCCCGCTGTCATATCTAATCGCGCGGCCATCAGCTATACATCAGGTTCATTTACAGGATCATCGTTATCCGAAACGATTCAAATTCCGGTGTACCAGCCCATCATTTCTATTGTTAAGTTTGCAAGCACTCAAAATGCAACGATAGGCGACACTTATACTTATACATTAAGAGTCCAAAACAGCGGCAATATTGGCGCTACAGTAAACGTAACGGATAATATCCCAGCCGGCGCTGTTTTCGATACAAACAGCGTGCTCATAAATTCAGTACCCTTTCCCGGATTAAATCCTGTAACCGGGATACCCATCGGAAATGTACTGCCCGGGAGCATGACAGAAATCAGCTTTGTCGTGACGGTTGCAACACTGCCTTCACCTCAATTTCTCGTCAACCAAGCAAGTGCACCCTACAATTACTCACTGCCGGACGGCCGTCAATTAAATGGTGCATCGGCTTCTAATACCGTATCAATACCTGTGTCACTGCCAAACGTAACTTTAGTGAAATCTGCAGCACCAACTTCCGTCGTTGTGGGCGATACCTTTACCTATACCTCCATTGTAACCAACAACGGTATTGCTCCTGTTAACCATGTCGTAGTTAACGATCCTTTAGCCGATAATATTGCCTTTATTAGCAATAGCGTGTTCATTAACGGCACTCCCCGGGCGGATTCAGCTCCATCCACCGGTATCCCAATCGGTACCCTCGCCCCTGGCGGTTCGGCTACCGTAACTTTTGAGGTGAGAGTAACGATGGCAGTCCCAACGCAAATAACGAATCAATCAACTGTTAGTTTTACATCAGGTGCATTCTCAGCTTCATCCTCGTCTAATACGACAACAACTCCTGTAACTCAGCCGCAAATTTCTTTGCAATTAAGCGCGAATACAAGCAATGCTACGCTCGGAGACACCGTTACTTATACTGTACTTGTAAGCAATACTGGGAATCTTGAGGGAATACTCACGTTAACTGATGCACTTCCGACTGGAACAACGTTTGCGCCAAACAGCGTCGTCGTTGGCGGAGTTCCTCATCCTGGAGAATCGCCTGTAACCGGCATTAGTGTGGGAAGCGTTTTGCCTGGTGTGCCGATAACCGTTACCTATTCGACAGTAATTACAACACTTCCAAACCCGCAGGTACTTGTGAATCAAGCCATAGGAGCTTATACATTTACACCGCCAGATGGCAGGCTTCTGAATGGCTCCACACAATCAAACGTATTATCTGTTCCCGTTTCTGCTCCTAACGTTGCGGTCGTCAAAAGCACAACGACGGTCGATACCGCGCTTGGAGACATCATTACTTATTCAGTAGCCGTAACAAACAGCGGCATTGAATCGATCAATAATGTTGTACTTACGGATCCTGTGCCGGACGGAGCAACATTCGTTGCTGGCAGCTTGACGATAAATGGCAATCCTGCACCTGGTGTGCCTGCATCGGGAATTGCCCTTGGATTAATTCCTTCTTCCAATACGGTAACCGTGTTGTTCAAGTTGAGCGTTACCTCTATTCCAGTCTCCGGTCAAATCGGAAACCAAGCAAATATTACCTTTACATCCGGTGTATTCTCGGGCATGACGATGTCCAACGTCGTTAATACCCCTGTCTATCAGCCCGTAATCTCACTCGTTAAAAGTGCAAATTCTATTAACGCCACACTTGGGGACACCGTTAGCTATCGAATCGACGTCAGCAATACAGGAAATTATGCTGGGAATGTAACATTGACTGACAATATCCCGCTCGGTGCAATCTTCGAGCCCAACAGTGTCCTAGTGGGAGGGCAGCCTCAGCCAGGTGCTGACCCTGTAACAGGCATCAACATTGGTGCTGTTGCTCCTAATGCAACAGTGTCCGTTACCTTCTCTGTCATCATTGATTCCCTGCCGAATCCGCAGCAGCTTTCAAACCAAGCTCTTGCGAACTTTGCATTTGTTCTGCCAAGCGGCCGCCCGCTTAGCGGCAGCGCAAGCTCCAACACCGTCCTAATTTCTGTATCTGCACCTAATGTCAGTGTTGTCAAAAGCACAACTTCAACAGCCGTAGCAATTGGCGATATCGTCACCTATTCTATAAACATTCTCAATAGCGGCATCGCAGCGGTAAATAATATTATTTTTACAGACCCATTGCCGGTCGGAAGTGCTTTAGTTTCAGGCAGCGTATTGGTAGACGGAGTTCCAAGACCAACGGCCAACCCCGCAACCGGTGTAGCTATAGGGACGATCGTGYAAGGCAATACCGTTGTAGTATCCTTCAACGTATCCGTCATTTCTTTACCTGCTTCTGGACAGCTTAGCAATCGTTCATCTGTCAGCTTTACATCAGGTGTATTCTCGGGCGTCACTTTCTCGAACACAGTGATCATTCCTGTCTATCAGCCGATACTAACGGGAACCAAAAGTGGAAACACCAGCAATGCGACGATTGGCGACACCGTTGTCTACACGATTGCAATTCAAAATACCGGCAATTATCCCGGTGACGTTACCTTAACGGATACGATTCCAGCTGGCACAAGTCTTGTCCAGAACAGCGTCATCGTTAATGGCCAGCTGGTGCCAGGTGCAGATCCGGCAGCAGGCATATCGCTTGGCAGTATCACAACTACGGCAAGTGTCACTTTTTCGGTAGTCATCAATGCGCTTCCGCAAAATCAGCAGCTTGTGAACCAAGCGTCCGCTACCTACAGCTTCTTGCTGCCTGATGGCCGCACCTTAGGCGGCTCATTTAGTACAAACGCATTGTCTATTCCTGTATCTGCACCTAATGTTGCCGTTGTGAAGAGCACCACTGTTACCGATGCGGTCGTAGGCGACACGATAACCTATCGAATTGCAGTTACGAACAACGGCATTGAGAATATTAATAATGTGCTGGTGGTCGATCCCTTGTCCCCTGGATCATCCTTTCAGGCTGGAAGCGTCTTAATTGATGGCGTTCCTAGACCAGCAGCTAACCCGTCCCTTGGCATCTTAGTCGGGTTGATCGCGCCTAGCGTTACCGTGTTAGTTGATTTCAGCGTACTAATAACGTCACTTTCAGATTCCGGCACGCTCAGCAATAGAGCTACCGTAAGCTTTACTTCGGGTGCTTTTTCAGGAAATACATTTTCCAATACGCTCGTTACACCGATTTATCAGCCTATTCTTGCACTTGGCAAATCTGCCGATACCGCCAATGCGACTGTCGGAGACACAGTAACTTATTCACTAACCATCACGAATACGGGCAATATTGCCGTGCAGGCTTCCGTATTTGATACGATTCCAATTGGCGCCGCCTTTGTACCAAATAGTGTGTTAATCAATGGTGTTCCGCAGCCTGGCGCTAATCCAGCGACTGGTGTTCCCGTTGGCACCGTTTCGCCTGGCGCATCCATTAGCATCCTGATTTCACTGCAGGTAACGGTAGATGCACTTCCTTCACCGCAGCTGCTCGTGAACCAAGCAACAGCTAACTTCTCCTACGTACCGCCGGATGGCCGTGTGCTGACCGGAACTATTTTATCGAATGTATTGTCCATTCCTGTGTCTTCTCCAAATGTGTCTGTCGTGAAGAGCGCATCATCCATTGATGCTGTTGTAGGCGATACCATTACCTATACCATAACGGTGTCCAACAATGGCATTGAATCCGTCAATAACGTCATACTCATCGACCCTACCCCAGCAGGAACAACGTTTACGACGGGCAGTGTCACTGTAGATGGTTCACCGCGGCCAACAGCTAATCCTAATAATGGCATTACCATTGGCACCATTGCTGCTGGAGGCARCTCAACCGTTACATTCAAAGTGCTGGTTGTTACACTATGAGCCCGCTTCCTGGCGGTAATCCAATGGTTCAAAATCAATCGCTTGTTCAGTTTGCCTCAGGAAGCGCAGAGCTGGTGACCTACTCCAACACGGTCAATACCGCATTAATAGGGACTCGTATCTTACTCGAGAAAAAAGCCTATGAAAGCGAGGTTACTCTTGGCAGTACGATAACCTACAATATCACGGCAACGAACACGGGAAACACAACCGGCAGCGTCACAC
>NZ_JBFTSN010000317.1:0-7646 GCF_056400045.1 Paenibacillus sp. 01L418 | reverse complement strand
AGATCACTTGGTAGCTATAGGCATTAAGCCAGTTGCTCAGTGGTCCGTACCTAACGGTATTCAAGATTACTTGCATGATTCGCTTGCTGATGTTCCAACTATACCGTATGATCTTCCATTTGAAGCCGTAACAAGCTTTGAACCAGACCTTATTCTTATGGCATATGATGCGAATGTGGAAGGCGATAAATTTGCGCAATACTCAAAAATTGCTCCAACCTTCACCATTGGCGATAAATTGATTGCAGACTGGCGTGCTACTTTGCTGAAAGTCGGAGAGGTTTTTGGAAAGAGTGCAGAAGCGCAAAAAGCTTTGGATGAGTATGATGCAAAAGCAAAAGCTGCTAAAGAAAAATTGCAAAGCGCAATCCCAGGTGAATCAGCTGCAGCTCTTTGGTTTGTACAAGGCAACTTTTATATCGTAAGTGAAAAGCTATCGAGTGGTGATCTTCTTTATAATCAATTAGGTTTGACTGTTCCAGAGGTTGTAAAAGAAGTTTCTGCAACAGGAACGGGCAACTGGAACGCCATTTCGCTAGAAAAACTAGCTGAACTTGATGCCGACCATTTGTTCCTCATTAACAGCGGCACAGATGCGGATTCGCAAGCATTAAGCGATCCAATCTGGAAAAACATCCCTGCTGTGAAAAACGGTAAAATTTATGAGTACCCAAGCACATCAAGCTGGTTGTACGCAGGTACAATTGCTTACTCACAAGTCATTGATGATGTATTGGAAAGCATTGTGAAATAATAGCAGTAGAGTTGAACAAAGGGCTGTACCTCCGTGCGAATTGTGCATAGGGGTACAGTCCTTTTCTCTGTGGCAAGCCTTCCGTACCTTTTGAAATCCATGTATAATCATGGAAGATAGGACACTGGACAAGGAGTTGTATAATAATGACTTTTCATATGAAATCAACCGTACCGATTCTTCGCATTTTTGATGAGGCGAAAGCACGAGACTTTTATTTCAATTTCTTGGAATTTAAATGCGATTGGGAGCATCGTTTTGAGCCAGACTTGCCGCTCTATATGCAAATCTCTAATGGCGATTGTGTCATCCATTTATCGGAGCATTATGGCGATAGTACGCCTGGTTCAGCAATCCGCATTGAAGTAGACAATGCCAAGGCGCTTCAAGAGCATTTGTTAGCCAAAAAATATAATTTCGCTAGACCTGGCTTTGATGAAGAATGGAATCAAGTGAGCATTACAGATCCATTTGGAAATCGTCTGCACTTTTATTCTGCTAAGTCTGAGGAAATTAGTTAGATACGGTTGAATTAGAGACATGTGAAGGGGCTGAAATATTGGATCAATTGATTTTAAATATGGCTAGAGAGGTTGCTATTGCTGCAGCTTATGAAGCGGGCCGGCTTACACGTGAGAAGTTTGGAACATTGGATCATTATGAAGAAAAAGGCGACCATGGCGATATCGTTACGGAAGTCGATTATTTGGCAGAGAGCATCATACTAAATAAAATTAGAAGCGTATTCCCCGATCATCGCATTCGATCAGAGGAATATGGCGAGAATGATCTGACTAGCGAATGGCTGTGGTTGGTCGATCCACTTGATGGAACTAATAATTTTGCGGTTGGATTGCCGTTGTTCGGCATCTCGATCACGCTCTCTTATAACTTTAAACCGGTGTTGGCGGTCATTTATGAGCCGATGACAGATCGTTTGTACGTGGCAAGCTCAGGCGAAGGCACTCTATGCAATGCTAGGCCAATACATATGAAACAATCAAAGGCTTTTGCAAAAGCGAGAGTTGGCTGGATACAAGGTCATGCGGTGCAAAATGAACAGCGTGCCGTAACGCTTAGACATTACATAGACGTTAACACGAAGCGGATGATGCGGCTGTGGGCGCCAACGCTGCAATGGACGATGCTTGCCAGAGGGGATTTGGATGCAATTATCGTTTACAACTCGGAGGGCGAGGATCTATATTCAGGTATCTTAATGGTTCAGGAAGCGGGCGGCGTTGTCATTGATTATGATGGCAATTCTTTTAAGGGCGTAAATGAAGAGCCTTATTTAATTGCATGCCACCCTGATCATCAGACCTATTTTATGAACCTTGTTAAAGAAGGACTGGCAACGTAAGAAAAGGATGGAAATCGCTTTATTCGTATAAAATAAGGAAACAGTTTTTGGGTAGTGATCGACCCGCTAAGGAGAGACAACATGGTAGAAGCACTCATAGGAAGCTTTATTTCTGCAATGGCTACCGTGCTAGGCGCGGTTCCGCTGCTCTTTGTCAAAAGCCTTTCGGAAAAATGGAAGGACATATTGATTGCTTTTACAGCTGGCATCATGGTTTCTGCGTCTACCTTTGGCTTGCTGCCGCAAGCTCTCAAGGAATCTGGGCTAATCCCACTGACGTTAGGACTTTTAATTGGCGTGATTGCGCTTGACCTCATTGAAAAAAATCTACCCCATATCGATATTGAGCAAAAAAGAGGGATCTCATCCTTTGACAGCAAGTCGCTGCTCGTCATATTTGCATTAATCATCCATAACATTCCGGAGGGCTTAAGCACCGGCTTTAGTTATGCAAGTACGAATGGCGGACTTGGACCGATGGTAGCTATTGCAATCGGGGCTCAGAACATGCCGGAAGGGCTCGTCCTTGCCATCTTCCTTATTCATTCCAAGGTGAGCAAGCTGAAGCTTATGCTAATCGTAACCTTGACGGGTCTAATGGAGGTTGTCTCTGCGATAGTCGGTTATTTTGCCGCAAGTTATGTGGCTGGGCTTATTGGCTATGGACTTGCGTTTGCATCTGGTGCTATGTTGTTCATCGTCTATAAGGAGCTAATTCCTGAGACACATGGACATGGTTATGAACGTTCTGCAACCTATTCCTTTATCATAGGGCTGCTTGTGATGGTGTATATTAGTCATTTCTTTGGTTAATCATTCCAAAATCAAGATGTAATTTTTACGGGAAGCACAAACTTTATATTTTAATTGGTTTTTCAAGCTTTATTCGTTTACAATGAACGATAGAAAAGGGAGGTATCATAATATGTCGAAGATAAACAGGATGTTGCTTGACGTTGATACAGGCATTGATGATGCTTTAGCCATCTTATATGCACTGCTTTCACCAGAGATTAAGGTAGAGGGTATTACGACGGGATTTGGGAATATCGACGTTGAACAAGCTACGGAAAATACGCTGCGTGTCATTCAAGTTGCAAATTGCGGTTATGAGGTTCCCGTTGCGAAGGGTGCATCAGGTCCGCTCAAGCGTGTGTTCCCAGGCGCTGTCGCTCATATTCATGGACATAATGGCATCGGCGATGCAGAATTGCCGCCAACTCATCAGAAGCCTCTGGAGGGTATATCTGCTGCGGAATTCATCGTTCAGAAAGTGAATGAGAGCCCAGGAGAGCTTATTCTTGTAACTGTAGGCAGACAAACGAATCTAGCTCTCGCTCTACAGCTAGATCCTTCCATTGTAACGAAATTCAAAAAGGTCGTTATTATGGGTGGAACAGTATTCGCACCAGGCAACATTACACCCGTGAGCGAAGCAAATCTGTACGGTGATCCAGAGGCAGCAGCGCTAGTATTCGAATCAGAGCTTCCAATTACAATTGTCGGCTTGGATGTAACACAGAAGACTCGTCTTACAAAAACACATATGGAGCAATTATCACGCGAGATTGCTGATGATAAACATGAAATCCTTGATTTCCTAAATGTCGCTTTAGAGCGTTATTTTGAATTTTATGCATTTTCTAATCACTTTGACGGCGAATGCGCAATGCATGATCCGTTAGCTGTTATTGTAGCTATTAATCCTTCTCTCGTGAAAATAGAAACGATGAATGCGGTTATTGACTGCGGTGAAGGTTTAACGGCAGGGATGATCATTACGGATCTCAGAGTACGTTCGGTTGTAGGCCGTCCTGTTGATTTCTGTTTGGAAGTTGAGCAGGAGAGAGCGATCTCCCAGCTATTATCCGTATTTAAAAAAGGGGAATAATCATCAATGGAGCAGAGGCATTCACGCGAGTCCAGATGTTACAAAACGGCAAGAGTATTTCCGCCGGACGTCAACAATCACAATACATTGTTTGGCGGGAAACTAATGGCTTACATCGACGATATTGCTTCGATTGCAGCAACCAAGCATTGCCGGCGTTCAGTCGTGACCGCCTCCACAGACTCTGTTGATTTTTTGCATCCCATCAGACCTTCTGATTCGGTATGTTTAGAAGCGTTCGTGACGTGGACAGGCCGAACCTCAGTAGAGGTTTTTGTGAAGGTGATCAAAGAGGATTTGTTAAGCGGCGAACGTAAAATTGCAGCAACCTCTTTTTTAACCTTTGTTGCACTGGACGAGAATCGGAAGCCCGTTCCTGTACCAATCGTTGTACCGGAATCGGATGAGGAGATAAAACTGTTCGAGACAGCTGAACACCGAGCGGACATGCGCAAGGTGAGAAGAGATGAAAGCAAAAAGTTTGCTGGATTTTTGACGGTTACTTATCCTTGGGATTAACTTTTGATTTCTCAAAAGACTGCGTCAGCATAAAAATTGCTGTCGGGGTCTTTTTTTTGATGAAATTTAATGTTTAGCATTATATTTGTTGAATCGCTTGCTGTTTTTTTGGGGGTATTGAGAGAAAATGCAGTGTACTTGTATCGATTTATGTGTAAAAATGATCCGAAATACGGGTGTGGAACAAATGTTCTCATATAATTTAGCCTAATTAGATGATATTTTTCATCATCTTGGGCAAAATTGACTTAAATGCCGATCTGAAAGGAGATATTGCATTAAGAATTGGGTGAATTGACTAAAATTAATGGTTTTTATCCCCAATATGCTCATTTCGCGAGTGGGGAACATTTGTTCCCTTTTTATGTTTTAGCGCTCAGATAGTAAAGGCAGCTCTTTTTATCGGAGCTGCCTAAACATTAGATTAGCAGCTTTTGTCCTTTTTCTTCGGTATAGCTTCGTCGTTTCTGCTTTGCTTATCACCAAATTGATCGAGCCTGGATGGACTTGAAGCTGGTCCATCATTATCAGGTTTATTATTTCTTCCTGTCAATGTCATCACCTCCAGCATTATAGGGTGAGCAGGATCTGTCCATTTCATACCCACAAAAATCGATGAATTGGAGCCTGTTTGTCCAGTTAGACGTAGTAGTGTATGTACAACATTTTTTTCAGTCTTATTATTCAGAGTATGGAGAGTGCTGCAGGATGAATTTTACTTTCGTTTTTACACGTGCATTTTTGTTAAGTTTAATGGGTGCAATCGGGTTCATATGGATATCCATTTGGATTGGCGATCAGCGAATTGCAAATTTTGATCAGAGCATCATCAGTAAAATTCAAGGAGCGGAATCTGATACTCTTACAGCGATAATGAAGTTTTTTTCGTTTATTGGATCAGGAGTTATGGTTTCTATTTTAGCCATCATCATGTTAGTCGTATTAGCAAAATTGCAATATAGAAGAGAACTGTACTTCTTTGCAGGAATCTTAATTGGATCAACCATTTTAAATAGTGTGCTAAAATTGAGTTTTCAACGTGTCAGGCCAACGATTTACCGCATTATTGAAGAAAATGGCTACAGTTTTCCGAGTGGACATTCCATGGCCGCTTTCACTTTTTACGGGATTATCATTTTTCTATTATGGAAGCATATTCCGAAGGCGTATTGGCGTGTCATTTTGATCTTAGTTGGTTCAGTTATGATACTGGGGATAGGGATTAGCCGGATTTATTTAGGGGTCCATTTTCCAAGTGATATTGTAGGTGGATATTTGGCTAGTGGGACATGGCTTGCTGTATCGATCGGTTTGTATCAGTATGTGCTCGATAGAAGAAATCGCAAATTGAAAAGTTAACTGGGCTGGGACTTTATCAAGCATCATTGAATGTTTATGGAGGATTAGAACAACATGTTTGGTCAAAATCATCCTAATTCTTAATAAAATGATCGGAAGAGAGTGYCTTTTTCCGGTCATTTTTTTGTAAAGTGTAGAGACTATTTGGTATAGTTGTCGTTAATGACGAAGCATTGAGGAGTAAATATGAATTGTATTGCTATCCAACATTATTATAAAGTGAAGAGAGAAATCACAAGTGTAGAACAAAAAACAGTAGTGGATGAACGTGTTATGTATTTATACAAAGAGAAAATTGTTACTAAGTACCGTGAATTTCCGATAACGGAAGTATTCGATTTATCGTATAAACCGATTGGCGGGGATGGCGGTATTTTCTATTTGCACACGCTGCAGGGTGTTTTCTCGTATATGCTATCCACAGATCCAGCGTCTTTTATAGAAGCGTTTAAGGATTTAAGCAGCTCTTCTCCAAAAGAATGATTCATGTTGAAAATGAACCAATAGCGTTGTAGCTCTTGATGAGACCGCCCTTGATTAAAGGCGGTCTTTCCATGTTTAAACAGGTATCCATTTTGCCGTATATGAAGAAGGACGAACCTTACTGCTGTAATCTTAGCTGTAATCTTAATGGAAGCTTAATTGTTAGCCCAATAATGAATAAGAGTTAAGGTCTAGWTAAAGCTGAGTTACACAAGATCTAAGAGTGGTTTGTTAGAATGAGGAAGACAAAAGCAAAGCTATATAAATAAGCAGGTGATTTATCGGAGATTCAACTGAATTGGTTAAAACAAAGAATGTAGAATAAGGGGAGAAATTGAATGATGAAAAAAATACTTAGATTTTTACTTAAAGCTGTAATTGTCATTATTATAGCTATTGTAGTTTTTCTAGCCGTCGTTTTTATCGTTAATATCATCAGCAATAAAACGGACAAAGATAAAATCGTATCTTATGGTCAGCTTGTACCTGTAGACGGGAAAAATATGAATGTTTTGATTCAAGGCGATGGCAAAGAAACGGTTGTGCTGCTGCCTGGTTACGGAACAGGAGCGCCAGCGCTTGATTTCAAACCACTAATTGATGAGTTGGCACCATTTTACAAAGTAGTCGTGATTGAGCCATTTGGGTATGGCTTAAGTGATGTTACAGAAAAAGAACGTACTACTGAAAATATAGTGAAAGAAATTCATGAAGCGCTGCAACAGCTAAATATTAACCGCTACACGTTAATGGGCCACTCTATAGCCGGTATTTACGGTCTAGATTATGTGAACAAATATGAGAATGAAGTTACAGCATTTGTTGGGATAGACAGCAGTGTTCCAACACAAGGCGGTTTGGATGAACCATTTCCATCAGATGTTTATAAAGTACTCAAAAAGACTGGTTTCTTGCGATTGTTATCGAAACTAACCGACGATCAGCTTATTGCTCCAGAAGTTAATGATGAAATGAGAGAGCAGATTAGAATAATCTCTCTCAAAAATATGATGAATCCCAATATCATTAGTGAAGGGGAAAATTTCAAGCCTAATTTTGCCGCTGTTGAGAATTCGAAATTCCCGAAAGACCTTCCTGTTATTTTCTTTTTAGAAGCGAATAATACGGATGTTGAAGGCTGGGAACAATTGCATGAAGAACAGATAAAAGATCTAGTTCATGGAAAATTGATGACATTTGAAGGCACGCATTATCTACACCATACAAGGTCCAAAGAAATCGTGGAAAACTATAGGAGCTTTATGGAGGATGTAAAT
>NZ_JBFTSN010000316.1:0-7651 GCF_056400045.1 Paenibacillus sp. 01L418 | reverse complement strand
ACCAAGCGCCATGAATATCTCGTACTTGCTCCTGTATGATCAACTCCACACCAGGACGATTATAGTACTCTCGTTTCCCGACTGTCCATGTGGTTTGGTCAGCCCACCGTGTACGGAATAACTTGTCTGATAAAATATGAGCAATATCAGGATCATAAGAGGTATCAAATGTTTCATAATCTAGTGCTTCACCTTCTGAAAAAACCTTGCCTGTAAACCTAACATCCGGCTGCGCGACCGGTCGTCGATGTACATAAAGCAGTTTTTTAACAGGCTCTGACCATTTGCTATAAGCAGAAAGACCAGGGTTGTCTTTAACTCGGAAGGTAATTTCATATACCCCAGGTTTCTCTAGCGCGTTTATGGTTGATCCATACGTTTTTCCGCTACGAATGCTCAACCCTTCTGGATTTTCAAAGAAGTTTGGATTATGGCTGTAGCTCCACTCTTCTGCTCCCATTGGATCTTTTTCAACGTCATTGAACAGTTTTTCATAAGAGATCGGATCATTGACGAGAACGGAATCATAGGTTTGTTCGGTGTAGGTGTCACCATAGTTCGTTTTCTTCACATTAGAGAATACAGCGTTGGATTGCCCAAGTGACATTAATCCCGCGTTGCCTCTTGTATACGTACCATCGGCAACCTCTAGTACTTTCACATAATTCACGTATACGCGCTGAATACCATTAACCGATTCTACTTTAATCGGATACGTGTTAAATGCAGTTCGTGTCATAGGTGCAGATTGCAATAACGTTTTCGCACCATTGACCACACGGAATAGCGACAGGGTGTTCTTGCTCCACTCCATAGCATACATATTCTTCTCATTCTGAATCTGAAAAGCAGCTCCGATAACCTTGTCGTTTCTTAAATCACTTACATTCGCATGAAATTCTAAGGCGTAGTTTTTCATAGAGCTTCCTGCATCATAGAGCAGTCCGCCCCAATCGTCGCTCGTAATTTCAACGGTATTTGCATCTATTTCCTTTAATGTTCCATTAGCGTTAGCTGAAACAAAAGGCATGACATTTTTTTCGTAAAAAACATAAATGGAGCCATCGGGTAAAATAGGGGTTGATGTTCCTGATTGCTTTTGATTATTTCCTGGTTCTGGTCCGGAATATGGCGTCTGGGCAATGACACTATTGGTTGTTGCGTTATACAGCGTGGCCCATATTTTTTTAGGTGCATCGGGATCACCCCAAGAGCTTCCCACACCCATAAACGATGGATAAATAATCTGATCGTATTGATTGATAAATATTTTACCAAGGTTTGCACCATAATCTACACCTTGAAAACCGCCGTGTTGGTCTCCATAGTAATTRAAAAATGCATTATACGATTCGTGCGTTCTACCTTGGGAATACGTCAATAAATTGGAAAATACGATTGGATTTGCATTGGGTGCTACATCTGAATAACCTAATGGATGTGAACTTTCGTAACTGACAAYCCTTCTTCCAAAAGCRCTCTTAAATATTTCTTCACCGTAATAGTYAGTACCGCTCTCAATTGCCTCAAACATAGTAGTACCTGTTTTACTGCTACCCATGGACACATAATTTACATATACAAATCTTTTTGAATCAGATATGGAAGCCGCAGATAGTCCAATTGCACCCCCTACAGTAACGGTACGAGCTACACCATTTTTTTTCACTTGTACAACGAGACCTCTCACTCCTCCTAAWCCAGAAGAATAGCGATCTTCAAAGTTATACGTRAAGTAYGCATCTCCGTTATCATCTTCGGTCAAGTTRATGTTTGWAATAAATCCWCGATCCAAGTTCTCYCCTGGYGCTTCCCACACTAAGCTTTTCGTTTTTAAGGAGTATTTGAAAATTCGCAATTGATTATTGTAATTATAATTATATTGYTCTGGCACATCATACGAGAATTTACTAGCYACATACATATAYTCGCCATYATWTGAKATTTGCACGAGAGCCGGTCCAATTCCGCTGCCTAGTCCGCTAGGTGATGTTAAACTAGATTGCAAATTAATTGAATCAAGATATACACCATTTTTATCGTACCTCGCAATGACCGCTAAATACGGGTTGGCTGCATTTTGTCTACTATCTTTAAAGTAAAATGTTTCATCTCCGCCAATTTCCATAAGCGTGAAGCCACCTGGGGTATCAAAATTAACCGTCCTCAAAAGCTCACCTGTAATTGAATTTCGTTCATAAAATGTATAGGGATAGTTAGGCAAGCTATAATTTTGATTATAAGAATATAGTCGGTTYCCACCGAAAACCTTGTTGAATAATATTTCTGTAACTGGCACACTCCAAGTGGGTTTAGCAACAATATCTGCAGCAAGCTGATATTTGGTTCGTGAGTTCGCTCCATTTCCTGAGTTCGGGTATCCAACAGAAAAGTTTGCGTATACTCCATTTTTTGTCGATAGTGTAGTAGCATCCGCTTTCCATGCCGCTTTTTGGGCATTTCCACCTTTGTATGGCGTCTTAGCCGTCCAAGAACGGAAAATCGATTGTGTTGAGTAGTTCGTAACTGGTGGGCCGCTGTCTTCTCCCTGTCCTGGCTGCTGGGTAGTTCCAAACACGTTGAAGTTAGCAGACGGCGCGTAGTTCAGAATATCAGTAGTAGCAATGCCCGAACTACCTTTTAACCCATAGTCTTCTGTCACGGTAGCACGATATTGCCTCTTCCCTACTTTGGAGTAATTGAGCGAATGTGTTGTTTTAAAAACTCCATCATATAAGGCTTTCCACGCTTCTTCCTCATAGTTTCCATCACCATCTTGGTCATATCGCTCTTCGAGAAAAAGATGATTTAGAATATCGCCGTCAGGACTCTCAGCATCGATATAAAGCATAAATCCGTTACCTCGATATGATTCTTCAGGCGCTATCACTTCGACTGTAGGTGGTTGATCAGGTATAACCTCCATAATCAAATCATCCCAATCACTAGCTCTTCCAGTCGTGTCATAAACCTTTCCTTCAATACTATATTCGCCTAAATTAGCAGGCGTTAYGGTRAACCASCCATTTGTATASGCTGCATCRCCYACTTTTTTATARCGCATCTCYGACTTGCTAAAATCWATTTTTTCGCCTCTATCCTCTAAWGGWGTATACGARTTTAARAGRTTGTAWGGCCGCTCTARMGGTCTYCCTTGTAYMACACGTGTTATTCCYGAYACGATRGCTACTGGTTTGGGATCKACAACCCGAAGYAATGCAGTATCYTTTTGMGATCCACCAAATTCATCAGTTACGAYAATTTCAGCYGTATAAAACCCAGGATTTGAATACGTCTTGTACAAAAACTCAAAGTCTGTATTATTTGGTAGTACTGCGCTCAAGTTTTCCGTGAATGTCCATGTGTAGCCGTTCAATCCTTTTGACCGATTTATAAGCGAGGACTTTTCCCCTGCAATGATACTAGGGGGATCAAATTCTATATCCGCTTTTAAATCAGGTTTAGGTGTAGGTGTTGGCTCAGGAGTTAGCGTAGGGCTTGCGCTTGGGTTAGGCGTTGCTTTATTTGCCACGTTTATTATCAGCTGCGCCCATTCCGAAACTTTTTTTGCGCTATTGGTGACACGCAGCTCAATTATGTATTTCCCTTCAGCAGCAAAATCTTTTGCTGTTGGTTTTGTCGCAATCGTTTTACCTGTTGGGTTTTTATATTTCCATTCTCGAATGGTGATTGATTCCTTGCCTGGTGAATAGGAGAGTTTGTCATCAAGCATCGGCTCTGTTGCCGGCTTCATGGTTATTTCGGGGGTTGTTCGATGGTCTCCCTCTTTATGAGAGATGATAGCTATTGGAGTAGTGGGTTCGTTCTTTTTGTTGAATGCAATTTTAAAATCTTTGGTGTTGTTATTTTCGTTTGATTCGATGACGGCTTCACCAAAATCAGTCTTCGCTGTGAAGCTCTTAATTCCGCTTGATGCTGAGGATACATTGACGGTCACTGTTTTGATTTGTCCGGGAGGTATGTTTGAAATGAGTTCTGATTTAATTGTTGTGCCAACAATACCTACCGTAAAAGCGCCGCTAGTTTCTTTACCTTGATTTTTTGTTGTAATCTTTATTGGTACCGAATCGCCTACCCACGCGTCAGTTGGACTAATCAACTCACTGATAATGAGGTCAGGCTGTTTCTTAACCTCTAACTTGTTTAATGGTGGTATATAAAACATCTCGTACCACCAAGATCCGTCAGGTTGCCAAATATTCCACATTTGAACAATCCCAGGAGTGTAGTCTGTTGGTACTTGCTGGATAATCACATAGTCTTTAAGCGTATCTCCCGTCCATCCTTTATTTGTTCGTTTATTATAACTCTGAACAAATGTCGGAGATTCTTTATATGGGTCTACAATAGCCTCCAACCATTTTTTCGCATCAGGATGGGATGTTAATAATGGAGTTGGGGTAATTTGCTTACTTTCTCCTACTGATGTATTCCAAGGTGTTTTCACCCAATTTTTAGCTACATTTAAGGTAGCTCTTGAATCACTACGAAATAACCAGTTACGATAAAGATTTCCGTTAATATCCCAACCAAGGTAACGCCATTGTCCTTGATCAAACGTATTTCCCTCTGCTGTAGAGATGTGAAGGGGAGATCCGTATACAACCAACTTCCCAMCCATACCGCACTTATTTGAAAGAAAGTTTCCGTTTAATGCTTTTTTTCCCTTTCCAGATTCTATAGAAGTAGGAAGGTTGTTCTGCTCAATTAGAATTAACGCCTCTGAATCATAAGATGATGGTAGAGGGCAATCTTGGCTACCTGCTGCTTCAACATTAAATGGGAAAGACGTTACTAATAGTAAAATTATCAAAGTCAATATTATATTTTTTCGTAGTTTCTTGTACAAGTACATCATTCTCCAATCCGGATCATTACTGTTTTGTTATCATTCCCCTTATAAACTTTAAAAGTGCGATTATCGTATTTAGACTCGAACACACTATTTGAATTAGTAGATTCTAAACCATTAACTTTGATATAGCTCGCATAGGCCTTTTCAAAAGATTTTGGATAATAATATTTTAATAATTCTTTAACAATGCTTTGGTTTTCAGACGTAGATTCTGAAATAATAATTGATGTTTTTTTTAATTCACTTACGTATTCAATGGCTAGTGTATTATCAAAATACTCATCTGATCCTTTTGAGTTAATCAATACAATTCCATTATGACCAAAAGTCGTATTCCCTTTAAAACCTGATAATGACTTAATCATTGTATTAAGTTGTTCTTTTGTCTTGGGATATGACGTAACTGGCGCTGGAGGATTCTTCGCCATCAACGTATTCAGAATCATCACCACTGCCTCAGCACGAGTTGCATTCTTCTCCCCGCCCATCGAACCATCGGGATAACCCTTCATAATTTCCAGTTTCTTTGCCACAGCCAAATAACCCGACTTTACGCCTTCGGCATCTTTACCTAGCGCACGGATCGTCATACGCGCGATCTCTTCTCGCGTAATCATACGATTTGGTTCAAATGTATTTTCTGGATAGTCCCCAACCTTAATAATGGATTGCTTCAATCCTGTTGCAATGTACGAGCGGAACCAACCCGTATCATCAACAAAAGGCGTATCTGTATCTTCCACTTTCACCTTCATCGCCGCCACAATCGATTTCAAAAATTCTGCGCGCGTCATGTTCGCATTTGGCTTAAATGTTATTGCATCATAACCATTAATCCATCCTTGATTAACAGCCGTCGCAATTTCATCCTTTGCCCAATGCGTTTTTGTATCTGTAAAGGCAACTGCTGCCGCAGCTATCTTCGTATTTATAAGAATCGTCACCAATAACGTAATTGCGAGCATGATTTGTCCTATTTTCCGCATATTTAACCACTCCATTTATTAGGATGATAAAAATTCACCAGTGAACTAAAAAACATTTTTAACACATTTTTTTACAGCAACATCATAATCATTCTTCTTGCCCGTCTCTTTTCCCTTCTTTTCTTATCCCCTTTCCCTCCAAAGTTTCCCGTATTTCGACAACATTCCTTCCCCCCATCAGCAGGCCACTCTCCCAAGAAACACTGCTGAAGCAACGCAAAAAAGCACGCCCCTCCCTCTATCGAGGGAATAAGCGTGCTTCGCTATCCTACATATCAACTACAGCAAATGTTACTTCACACCGGAGAATCTGTCAATATATAGGTTTAATCACTTCTATCGTTAATGTTTTTTGATTTTATTATATTCTGCTGCTTTTGATTCTTTTTATAATATTTCATAATAAAAGATACAATAACGAAAACCGATCCTAATAACCCGATATACATATAGTAATCAGGATTGTCCGTATTAATTAAGCCGCCGCCTCCAAAGATGACTGCTAGTGGAATCCCAAATATGAGCAATAATCGATCCACCTTCATATACAGACCTCTCCCTCCAAGTTTTAAAGATACATTTAACACTTTGAAATTCACATCATCTTTTATAGATTAACAATCAACTTACCGATCAACAACGAAAATAGATTTAGTGTTTTCCGAAATCTATTTTGCGCACGCACATTTTTGCTTTAACAAAAAAATACAGAGCATTGAGGTTTATTCCCCATCCATGCTCTGTATCCCTATTCATTATGACTATACTTTCTCTCCAACTAAGAACTAGACTGAACAACAAGCGGTTTATGCTTGAACAACGGAACAAGGAGCAGCATACCCAAGAACATAATCGATCCCGCGACGCAATAAATGCCGACGAGCGGAAACACCGTTTTGAGCTGTCCGGCAACAAGTGTCATAATAACCATCATTCCCATAAACATCGGGGTAAGCACGCCATTGACCCGTCCCGTATAGGACTCCTCCGAATATTGCAAAATCATTGTGCTAATACCGATTTGAATCATCGGGAAACCTAAACCGCTAATAAATTGCAGCACTAATGTAATCGGTATGCTTGTTGATAAGCCTACACCAATCATACAAAGCGAGCTCATCAATAGGCCAATTGCGAGCAGCTTTTGCGGAGCTACTTTTTTGGCTATAACCATGACAGCCCCGCCGCCAACCAGCATCGCTATCCCGTTAACCATCAGAATATATTGCAAAAACTCCTTAGGCTGACCCAGACGTTCAAGCACGATGAACAAGCCAAGCGTCTGCGCAATTCCTACCGCCGTGCCCGCTAATGCAAACGTACCTCCAAGGGCTTTCAAGACTGGACTGCGCCATACATACTTGAATCCATCCTTGAACTCTTTCCAGAAATGCCTCTCCAATGCAGCGTCTGTTTTCTCCACTTCACGATCACGCGGAATTCTGAACAAAACGACAGCGGAGAGCAAGAACGCTACACCCATTACTCCAATGGAAACTTCGATGCCGAACTTTTGGTACGATATGACACCAAGTGACGGACCAAGCACCATGAATATCGCCATAAGCGATTGGAACATCGCCATCGCTGATTGCAATTGCTCTGCTGGAATATGCTGCTTAAACAGCTTCATAGCAGAGGGCTGTGAAAATTGTGATAGGATTGCCGATACAAACGTTGCAAAATACACCATATGCCACGAACCGTAAAGCAATGTAATCAGTACAACAAACACAGATAACGCTGATAAAAAGTCACACCAAATCATCGTGAGCCGCGGCTTCCAGCG
>NZ_JBFTSN010000315.1:0-7705 GCF_056400045.1 Paenibacillus sp. 01L418 | reverse complement strand
CAATCGATTCATCGAGCAGGTCAAAGCAGGCGATGCGCCGGAGAAGATCGAGGCGTCAGGAGCGGATGCGCTTGCCGCACAGGAAGTTATTGAAGCCGCAATTCGTTCGCATCAATCCGGTGGGATGCCCATTGACATACCTGCAATCGGATAAGCGACCGAACTTGGCGAGAGGAGAGGACAACATGGATAAACAACATGGCTCGGTTATATGGTTCATGGGCTTGTCGGGAGCAGGCAAGACGACAACGGCCAGGCATATTGCAGCAGAGCTGCTGCGGGAAGGGCGGCACGTGGAGCTGCTTGATGGCGATGAGCTTAGAGAAACGATTTGTAAAGGACTTGGATTCGCACGGGAGGATCGATTGGAAAATATAAAACGAATCGTCTACGTCGCTAAGCTTCTCTCTCGCAATAGCGTAGATGTGCTCGTCTCTGCCATCACACCTTATGAGGAAATGCGGGACTATGCCCGTTCGCAGCTGCCCGGATTTGTGGAAGTTTATGTGCAGTGCCCGCTCGGGGAGTGCGAGCGCCGTGATGTGAAAGGCTTGTATGCTAAAGCGAGAAACGGGGAATTGCACCATTTTACAGGCGTTTCCGATCCATTCGAGGTACCGCACTCGCCCGACATCATAATCGACACGGCTTCTGCTTCATTGCAGAATAACGGCGAAGCCGTAATGGGCTGGCTGCATGCCAATATGAGGTTCAAGCATGCGGCGCAGCGAGCATAACCCAAGAGGTGAATAAGGACCGGAATACCGGACTACCCGAAGGAGACATACAATGAAGATCATACTGATATCGCTGGATACGCTTCGTGCATCAAGGCTGAGCGGGTACGGCTATTCGAAGCCGACAAGCCCATATTTGGACCAGATTGCCGAGCAAGGTGTGCTGTTCGAGCGAGCTTATGCCGCAGACATTCCAACCGAAGTGGCGCATACCGGCATTTTTACAGGCAAAGTAGGGCTCACGACAGGGATTGTCTCCCATGGCTCAGAGCTGRCGCATCTGCCCAAATCGACACCGTGGCTGCCAAACCTGCTGCGCGGCGCGGGCTTCACGACATCGGCGGTGGACAATTTGTACCAGCTTAAGGAATGGTTTGCCCGCGGCTATCGCTACTATACGAACAGCGTTGGCGGCAATCGCTGGATCGACGGCCGAACGGTCAACGATCTAGCTATGCCATGGCTGGCGGAGCATAAGGATGAATCGTTCTTTTTGTTTCTTCATTACTGGGATGCTCATACGCCTTATTTGCCGCCGGAATCCTATATTCCAGACTTTTATGAAGCGGGGCGTGATCCGTATGATCCGAACAACCGAAGCATGGAACCGGCTTACAATCATTCCGCCTATCCTTTCTTTAAGCACCACCATTACGATCTCGTTGGCCCAGTGACCGACAGCGCTTACTACGACGCGCTATATGATGCAGAAATCCGCTATCTTGACGATCGTTTGAAGGAACTCGACGCTCATCTGGAGAAGTTAGGTATCAAAGAGGATACGCTGCTCATTCTATTCGGAGATCATGGCGAAAGTCTGACGGAGCACGACATCTACTGGGATCACTGCGGCTTATACGAGCCGACTGTCCATGTGCCGATTATTATGCGATGGCCGGGTCGTATCCCAGAGGGGCGCAGGGTGCAAGGTCTCGTGCAGCAGGTTGACCTCATGCCGACAATACTGGAAGCGATACGCAGCGAGAAGCCAGAAGGTATCGAGCATATGAAAGTTGCAGACCCACCAGGCATGGACGGCCGAAGCTTATGGCCTTCTATTCTCAACTTGGCTGACGGAACGCACGATGCTGTCTACCTTAGTGAATGCGCGTGGCAAGCGGCACGCGGCATACGGACGGAGCGCTACAAGTTTATTCGCACGTACGACGCGGGGCCTTTTACTAGACCGCCTAGAGAGCTGTATGATCTGGATGCCGATCCAGAAGAGACGGTAAATCTTGCGGAGCGGGAGCCAGAGCTCGCCGATCAGCTGGAACGGCAGCTGGATAGTTGGGTGGAGGCGAAGCTGGGGGGACGCGAAGATCCGAAGGATCGGCAGCTTCGCGAGGCGGGACTTCCGTTCCGCAGACGCATTGAGCAGATTTTGGCGGAGTCAGGGATGACGTGGGACGAATGGTTTCAGGATCCGCGCCGTGAACGATTTGATCAAGCGACAGACGGGCTGCATGAACAGACCATCGGATCTTGATCCGATTACGAACCGAGGGGATGAAGGATGGGGCATATACTGGGAAGCAATAGTTACATGAAGGATGAATTCCCGTTCTGGATCAATCGGATGGTGCAAGCGTCTGTCTCTGAACACGGTCACGAGTTCATTGAGCTCGTCTTTGTGGTGCATGGACAGGGCGTTCATATCTTCCAAGGCAACCACTACAATATTCATGCGGGTGATGTGTTTATTATCAATCCCGGCGAGACGCATGCTTATTCCGTAGAGAGTGGCGGGAGTATGGAAATCATCAACTGTTTGTTTATGCCGTCCTTTATTCCCGATGCGCTGCTTCAGGAGCTGGAAATAACGGCATCGATGGACTACTTTTACGTGCATCCCTTCCTGAAGCAGGATGTCCGTTTCAACCATTATTTGAATCTGAACGGGCAAGAGGCGTCGTCCGTGCTGGCGCTGCTGGAGAATATGATCCGTGAGCTCAACAGCCGCGGCCCCGGCCACACGACGTTGATTCGCCTGCAGATGGTGGAGCTGCTCGTTCTGCTGTCTCGCTATTACGCCTATATGCAAAGCCATCGTATTCATAAATCCCCGCGGCAATCGGAACGAGTGATGATGGCTAGACGGATTTCCGGTTATCTCGAACGCCATTTTGACAAAAAAATTACGCTTCAAGCGTTGTCCGGCCTGTTTAATGTCAGCACAAGGCAGCTGAATCGGTTGGTGCGCGAGGAGTTTGGGAAAAGCGTATTCGACCTGCTGCACGAAATTCGTATTGAACGGGCGAAGCGGATGCTGCTGGAGTCCGACCAGAAGGTCATCTACATCGCGACCATGGTCGGCTACGACGATCCATCGTTTTTTAGCCGACTGTTCGTTCGTTATGCCGGCTGCTCGCCGCGCGAATATCGGACCGGTACAAAGGGTGTGCGAGAAGGAAAGGAGCTGAGCGCGCATGCCACACTCGATGAAAGAGTGGAGGCCTAACGTACTGCTGATTACGGCAGACCAATTACGAGAGGATTGCGTGGGCTTCAGCGGTAAATATCCCGTTCGCACACCACACATTGACCGTCTGTCTGAACAAGGAGTCTCCTTCTCCCACGCTTATTCCGTACTGCCGGTATGTGCACCGGCAAGGCAGTCGCTCCTGCGCGGCAGGAGGCCGGAAACATTTGGCGCTTTATGGAATTACAGCGGGGCGCTGCCTGTGGCTGCACTGCCGCCGGAGGACTATACATGGACGAGAGCACTTGCGGAGAGCGGTTATGCAACCGCATATTTGGGCAAATGGGGAGTCAATCCGGTGCACGGACCTGCGGCTTATGGTTTCGATTCATATGTCAGCGAAGCTGAATATCATGACTTTATCTCGCAAAAGCATCCGGACGTCCGATACGAGAATGGCTTCTTCGGCGAACAGAGTCCGCTCCCGCTAGAGGACGCAGAGACGCATTGGTTCGCCGCGCGTGCAAGTGAGACGCTGGAGCGGCTGCAAGGCGATGGTCGACCATGGCATATGGCGCTGCACTTCAGCGATCCCCACTTGCCTTGCCGACCTTCGCTTCCTTTTGCAGAGATGTATGATGCTGCGGACATCCCGGAGTGGGYAGGCTTCCGCGATACCTTTGCCGGAAAGCCGTACATTCAGCGCCAGCAGCTGGAGAGCTGGGGCGTTGCCGATTATGATTGGCAGGACTGGGCGCCGATCGTTGCCCGTTATTACGCCATCATTAGTCAGCTCGACGATGCAATTGGACGAGTGTTGGGGACGCTGGATCGGTTAGGTATGGCGGATAACACCATTGTGATCTTTACTGCAGATCACGGTGACATGTGCGGTTCCCACGGTATGATGGATAAGCACTACATCATGTACGACGATGTTGTTCGGGTGCCGCTGATCATTCGGATGCCGGGCGTCGTCGGGGACGTAGAAGTGGGCGGACGATGTGACCGATTTGTTTATAATTTTCTAGATTTGCCGCCGACGCTTTTGGAGCTTCTCAATCTGCAAACTTGTGAGCCTGGGGATTTGCAGGGGCGCTCACTTGTGCCACTGCTGGCTGGGGAGGAGCCTGCCGATTGGCGGGATGCCGTTGTATCCACTTATAACGGCCAACAGTTCGGACTTTACACGCAGCGGATGATTCGCACGGCAGAATGGAAGTACGTTTGGAATTTAACAGACGTAGATGAGCTGTATGACATGGGTAATGATCCTGGAGAACTGGTTAATGTGAGTGGGAAGTCAGAGAACGCAGAGCTGCTTACCGTGCTTAGGAGACGGCTGTATGAGCAGTTGTCCGTGGACGGTGATGCGATCGTCGCCAACGAATGGACGAAACGTCAGCTGTTGCAAGGTACAAAGTTGGGCGGGATATGAAAAGGATTGCTGAATTCTTTTGCACCACGTTTTGGAAACGATATGATTGATACGATGTTATTTAAGTAGCACAGGGCTTGAAATCCTGCTTTAGGAGCGAAGACGCCCGAGACGGTGGGTCTTGCGATGGTATTTCAATTGAATTAGCTTCTGCTAAAGTCAATTGAAATAGCAATCTTCAAACTTAAAATAAGGAATAGAAGAATTTTCTTATGACATAGCTCGCGCATGGCTGACCGTCGAAGGAACGGAAGGTGGCGGGGGCTTTTTGTTATTAAAAATCCAGTGCTTTTTGGAGTCCTTCGACATGTTTTCATTGTGTTGAAAATACATTGGTCCTCCATGAGTCTGAAAAATCAATGATTTCTACGCTTATCCCCTTTTTTTTCTCCACCTCCTCCGCGAAAATCGAAGGCAGAACCGCTGCCACTAAACAAAAAAAGATGATGTTTGAAAAGGCACTGTAGTATTTAAAACAAAGCAAGGAATTGAATTGCATTGACATAAAGATTCAGACAGTCAAATAGTCAAAATCTTACTTGCCCAAAGTCAGTATCGCTCCTTTGAATTGTCCTTGTTTGCTCTATAGTGGAATGATGACTGTTGTATATTTCAGCATTATTAACGTTTTAAGTTCCTTGGATAATAAATTGCTAGATATTTTAGTTACCAGCATAGCGTTCTAAAGGACTAATTTGGAGTGAGAAAATATGGGGATTAACAATGACAGATTGATAGAGAAACGGCCTGCTAATGTTTGGACTGAGGCATTTCCAATCGGCAATGGACGCTTGGGCGGCATGGTATTCGGTGGGATTCAATCCGAGAGAATTCAATTAAATGAAGACTCCATCTGGTATGGAGGACCGATAGGCAATGRTAATCCAGCATCCATTGGAAAGCTGCAGGAAATTAGAAGCTTATTGCTGGAAGGAGAACCGCAGGAAGCAGAAAGATTAGCGTTGCTGCATATGACCAATGCGCCACATTATTTTGGCCCGTATCATCCGCTTGGTGATTTAACCATTAAGATGGAAGGTCATCACAACGCTTCGGATTATCAGCGAGAGTTGAATCTTCATTCTGGAATCAACTTTATTGAGTATAAGTCTGAAACTATGCACTATCGGCGGGAGGTCTTCTCTAGTGCAGCAGACCAAGTATTCATTATCCGTCTGACTGCTTCGCAGCAGGCTGCTCTTACTTTAACTGCCCGTTTGAGTCGAAGGCCATTTGAGGGGGAAGTTGGCAGTGAGGCAGATGGTACTCTGACAATGAAAGGACAATGTGGGCCAGGTGGCGTTCATTACGCAGCTGTATTACGAGCAGTCGTGGATGGGGGCAAGATACAGACGGTTGGGAACTATTTAGATATCCGTCATGCGAGTTCAGTTACTTTAATATTAGCCGCACAGACCTCGTTTAGGTGCATTGATCCGTGCATAGAGGCGCTCAAACAGGTGGAGCAGGCAGCTTCTTTGCCATATGCAGAGCTTAGGAATAGGCATGTTCAAAACCATAGTCGTTTATTCGATAGAGTTTCACTAACATTAGGCTCTGCTGATGAGAATAATCTTGAGCTTGAAAAAAAAACTACCTCTGAGCGGCTGTTGCATTATCAGCAGGGTGATATAGATTTAGGTCTTGAAGCGTTGTTCTATCATTACGGACGTTATTTGCTAATGGCAAGCTCAAGACCCGGCAGCCTGCCGGCTAATCTACAGGGAATATGGAATGAAAGCTTCACACCTCCTTGGGAATCAGACTTCCATCTGAATATCAATTTGCAAATGAATTACTGGATCGCGGAAGCGGGTAATTTGGCTGAATGTCATGAGCCGCTGTTCGATCTCATTGATCGGCTGGTGGTTAACGGACGAGAAACGGCACGCAAATTATACGGTGCAAGAGGTTTTGTAGCACATTCTGTAACCAATCTGTGGGCGGAAACAGGGATATTTTGCGCGTGGGCGCCAGCAATTTTTTGGCCATCAGGAGGTGCGTGGCTTGCCCTTCATTTATGGGAGCATTACAGATACAACAGTAACGTATCGTTTCTACGTGAACGAGCTTATCCAGTGCTGAAGGAGGCCTCGCTATTTTTCCTCGATTATCTGATCGAGGATGATAAAGGCAGGCTTATAACCGCACCATCCCTTTCTCCAGAGAACAGTTATGTATCAGAAAGCGGTGCAATCGGGTCGTTATGCGTTGGTCCTTCGATGGACTCTCAGATTTTGTACGCGTTATTTACAGCCTGTATAGAGTCAGCAAAAATTGTTGATCTTGATCCACTGCTTCAAGTGGAATGGAAGGAAGCTCGGAGCAGACTCCCTAAGCCGGAGATTGGCCAGTACGGTCAGATTATGGAATGGGCTGTCGACTATGAGGAAGCTGAGCCTGGACATCGGCACATTTCACATCTATTTGCTCTACATCCGGGGGAGCAAATTTTGGCTCATCGAATGCCGGAATTAGGAGAAGGCGCACGGCGTACCCTCGAGCGGAGATTGGCGCATGGAGGCGGACATACAGGATGGAGTCAGGCCTGGATTGCGAATTTTTGGGCGAGGTTAGGTGATCGCGACAAATCCCATAACAGCTTGCAAGATTTGTTGCGTAAAGCCGTTCATCCTAATTTATTCGGAGATCATCCGCCATTTCAGATTGACGCTAATTTTGGAGGGGCAGCGGCAATACAAGAAATGCTGCTGCAATCGCACGGAGGCGAGCTGCTTTTTCTGCCCGCACTTCCTCCCGCATGGTCATCCGGCCGTATTACAGGCTTGCGGGCAAGGGGCGGGTTCACGGTTGATATCGAATGGTTGGATGGAAAGCTAAAGGAAGCCAAGATTCGTACTGAGATCGGCGGGAAKCTTGCTATTTATAGCAAGGTACAACTTGAAATTCGTAATCTGGCAAATAAACTTATAATGGCTGAATGGTCGGATTGCACCTATCAATTTCTGATGCCACCCGAAACCATGTATGTTGTTAAGCCGGCAACAGAGTGACACTTATAATTGGTAGACGGAGTCTTGATTCAAGTGAGACTAACATCAAAGAAGAGGTTTCCAAGTCTTAAACGAGGCTTGGACAACCTCTTTT
>NZ_JBFTSN010000314.1:0-7739 GCF_056400045.1 Paenibacillus sp. 01L418 | reverse complement strand
TGCCTGAAACGACAAGACTATCGCTTTGCTGCTCCTCAATCAAATAATCAATTAATTTTGCTGTCGTTTCCCAATCAATATGACCGTCCGCATCAAATGGGGTTACCATTGCGGTAATTAGTCTTCCAAATTCCATCTGAATTCCTCCCAAAAAAGTTGCTCTATCGATGAAGCTCGAACTTCGCGTGCAGAGAACGAAGTGCCTCTACCATATCCGCTTCACGAACGAGCACCCATATCGTTGTATTAGAATCAGCCGATTGCATGATTGAAATGCCCTGCTCCGTCAGCGCTTCCACGATACGCGCCATAACGCCTGGCTCTCCATTCATACCACCGCCGATGACGGATACTTTAGCACAGCCTTTAATAGCTGAAGGTGCAAAGCCGCATTCCTTCAGTACATCAACTGCACGTTTAGCATCATGATCAAATACGGTATAAACTGCACCGCTTGGCGTTACATTAATAAAATCAACACTAATATGATGTTTAGCCATAGATTGAAACACTTGCAGCTGCACGTCATTTCGGCCTTCAATAGCCTTTACTGATATTTGAGTAATCCCTGCTGCATGGGCAATTCCTGTAACATGACGATCCTTAACCGCCAGCTCAGCCTTAAGCTCAGCAGAATCAGTTACTAATGTGCCTGTTTCACTTGAGAAGGTAGAACGAACACGGAGCGGTATACGAGCCTGCTGAGCAATCTCAACGGCACGAGGATGGATAACCTTAGCTCCTTGCCTTGCCATGTTGCATATTTCAGCATAGCTTACGACAGGAAGCGGTTTCGCCTCCTCGACTAATCTAGGGTCCGCCGTTAAAATCCCGTTAACATCCGTATAAATATCGACCATTTCAGCGCGCAGCGCAGCACCTAATGCTGTAGCTGAAGTATCGCTTCCGCCGCGGCCAAGTGTTGTCGTATCTCCTAATGCAGTGCTTCCTTGAAAACCTGTTACGATTACAACGGTTCCTTCACGTAAATGATGAAGCACCTTATCTGGCCGAATCTCTTTGATTCGGGCTTGCCCATACTGCTCGTCAGTAATCATGCCCGCCTGTCCTCCGGTTAGGACAACGGAAGGAATGCCGCTCGCAATGAGCAAGCTGCATAAAGCGGCTGCAGAAATAATTTCTCCGCAGCCTAGCAGCATATCTCGCTCACGCGCTGGCAGCCTGTCGCCATTATCACGTATAACCTGAAGCAAGGTATCCGTTGCGTAAGGATCGCCCTTACGCCCCATAGCAGATACGACTACGACTACAGCAAGGCCACTGCTGCGTTCTCTGGTAATATGACTAATTACGTGTTCTCTGGCATGATCGGTAGAAAGAGAGGTGCCCCCGAATTTTTGAATCAGGATGCGCATATTATAATCCTCCATGATCGATCCAGGGAAGAAGCAAGCTTTATTACCTTTTACTTAATACATTAACCTCTTGCGATATGTTCAGCGATTTGAACAGCATTCCATGCTGCTCCTTTGAGCAGGTTATCGGAGACGATCCACATATTAAGTCCGCGATCCGAACCAAGATCACGTCTCAAGCGACCAACAAATACATCCGGCTTACCGGCAGCATCAGTCGCAAGCGGGTATTGCTGATTAGCAGGATCATCAACGAGCGTAACGCCCGGTGCATCTGCAAGCAGCTGCTTAACCTCTTCCAAATCGTAGTCGTTTTTGAGCTCAACATATAGAGATTCCGAGTGACCGTAAACGACAGGAATTCGCACGCATGTAGCTGTAACCTGGATAGACTCGTCACCCATAATTTTTTTCGTTTCGCGAACCATTTTCATTTCCTCAAGCGTATAACCATTCTCTTGAAACTTATCAATTTGCGGAATCGCATTAAATGCAATTTGATGCTTAACCGGCAATGCGCCTACTGGAAGAATAGCTGGGTTTACCTCTTCACCCTGAAGTGAAGCTGTAGTTTGACGAAGCATCTCATCAATGGCAAGATTTCCAGCACCAGAAACCGCTTGATAGGTGGAAACGATAATACGCGAAATGCCAAAACGGTCTTGTAGCGGTTTAAGAGCTACTACCATTTGAATGGTCGAGCAGTTCGGATTAGCGATTATGCCCTTATGCTCGCTAACCTTCTCAATATTTACCTCAGGAACGACAAGCGGTGTGTTTTCGTCCATGCGGTATGCATTGGTGTTATCAATACATACTGCACCATGTTTAACCGCATGTGGAGCCAATGTTTTAGTAACATCGCCTCCTGCACTAAACAAAGCGATGTCGATACCTTCGAAGCTCTCCGGCTTTGCTTCTTCAACCGTAAGCTCCTGATCTTTAAATGTAATTTTTGTGCCGGCTGAGCGAGCAGACGATAACAGCTTAAGCTTTCGGATCGGGAAGTTTCTGGAAGCAAGTAATTTCAGTATTTGTTCTCCTACTGCGCCTGTTGCACCAACAACTGCAACGTTAAACAATTTCTGATACGACATCTGTTGTCGTCTCCCCTCTATCCGTGTGTCATGAATGACGTTCGACAAGCAGAGGCTGCAGCTGTTTGCCAGAGAGGGCAGCTTCGCATGCTTCCAAGACCAAATCCATTCTGGCAACAAGCGAATTAGGCTTCTGCACCGGGTTATCTTGGCCGAACGGTACAAAATAAATATGTTTAGCCACTAATAGCTTCGCTATGTTAGCGGCATTTAAACCAAGTCCATCATTTGTCGAAATAGCAAGAACCAGCGGACGGCCGTTGCGCATTTGGGCTTTAGCAGCCATAAGTACTGCGCTGTCCGTTATCGCATTTGCAAGTCGGCTTGTCGTATTTCCTGTGCAAGGTGCTATGACAAGAACGTCCAGCAGCTTAGAAGGCCCAAGTGGCTCCGCCTGCACAATGGTCGAAATAAGTTCATTTCCGGTAATCGCTTTTAACTGTGTTTGCCAATCCTCGGACTTTCCAAATCTAGTGTCCGTTGTCATAAGTGTATTCGAAACGATCGGCACCACATTGGCCCCCGCATCGACGAACCGCTTAATTTCAGGCATAACTTCAGCAAACGTACAATGTGAGCCTGACAATGCATAACCCACCGTAATCCCAGACCAATTCATATCCCATTCCCCCGCTTAATCGTATCGTCCAAAATCAACTGAGATAAGCAATCCGCTATGATACGTCCAGCTGTTTTCGGTGCGACGATACCGGGTAGTCCGGGTGCGAGCATCGCTTTAATGCCACGCTTCTCAGCGAAGCGGAAATCTGTCCCGCCAGGCTTCGATGCGAGGTCAATAATGACGGCTCGCGAAGGTAAATTTGCGATAATTTGTGCTGTGACTATCATAGTCGGAATTGTATTAAAAAGCAAGTCAATATTGCTCACATGATGCAATAAACCACTGATGTAGAAAGGCTCAAAACCCATCTCTGCCGCTCTTGCGAACTGCTCTGAACGCCGTACACCGACCTTCACTTTGGACCCCAAACCTTGAAGCGTTCGTGCCATTGTAAAGCCTGTTCTACCGAAACCAAGCACCATAGAAGAAGACCCATGAATCGTAATATCCGTATTCTGAATGGCCATCATTAAGGCGCCTTCCGCTGTCGGAATTGAATTGTATATGGCAACATCATCACGGTCAAACAGCTCAACGAGCGACAGTGAATGCTGCTCGCATAGCTGACGCAAATAAGGCTTCGCCATTCCTGTATATACTGTGCAATGTTTTGGCAGCTTTGCAAAATGGCTGTCTGCCAGCTGCATTTGTCGGTCACTAAAAACACTCTGGATGATCCCTTGATCATCAGTGCCTACGGCAGGCAACAACAACGCATCGACGGATTCAAAAAGCTGTTCCTCGAACTCCGCCTGTACCGCTCCGTCGAGTGACGAATGCAAGCCGTCAAAACCCGAAACTGTGACAGCAGCATCAAGCTCAGTCAGCTTTCGAATTACCTCCAGCTGCCTTGCATCACCACCAAGCAGCAGCACTTGAACGCCTGTTAGCATTAAGCTTCACTCCTTTCTTGCTAATAGCTCTAGATCATCTTATGCTTGCGCCCAGAGCGGGGTGAAAAAGAAAAAAAGATCGGGCATATGCCCGATCTTCTTAATACTCATTTATGAATTCAAATCGCTTAAACGCCAGTATGTCCAAACCCGCCGGCACCTCGTACGGTGTCAGGCAGCTCATCAGCTTCTATAATCGTAACTGCCGGCACGAGTTGGAATACCATTTGAGCTATTCTTTCCCCGCGCGTAATTGTAAACGGCTGATCGCCTAAATTAACGAGCAGCACTTTCACTTCTCCTCGGTAGTCCGCATCAATCGTTCCTGGTGAATTCAAGCAAGTAATGCCATGCTTATACGCAAGGCCGCTGCGCGGTCTAATTTGCGCCTCCAGCTCCCCGGGCATTGCCATTGCAAAGCCGGTAGGAATAAGCTTACGCTCGCCTGGCTGCAATACAACAGGCTCTCCTACAGAAGCTTGCAGATCAAAGCCAGCTGCCCATTCGGACATTTTTTTCGGTATGGCTATATCTTCATTTCCTTCTAATCGTTTAAACTGAACTTGATACAAATTGATCCCTCCTGAGCTCTGCTGCTGCTTTATCATTCGTTCCGACCATTGCAACGGAGAAAGGAGCAGCTAACATACGCTTCGTAACATCAACTACATCTGACATCTGCACCGAATCGATACGCTTCAACAGCTCATCAAGCGTGTAATGATGACCGAGCATCAACTCGTTTTTGCCCAATCGATTCATTCTGCTGCTCGTGCTCTCTAAGCTCAAAATCAAGCTGCCCTTCAATTGCTCCTTGCCGCGGTGCAGTTCATCCTCGCCTAATCCTTTTACGGACAGCTCGTTCATCTGCTCCATCGTTAAATCAAGTACTTCCTTCGTTTGCTTAGGCGCCGTTCCAGCATATAAAGTAAACAAGCCAGTATCCGCATAGGAAGTGTGATAGGAATAGACAGAATACGCGAGTCCGCGCTTCTCTCTTATTTCTTGGAACAGCCTCGAGCTCATTCCGCCCCCTATAGCATTGTTAAGAAGAATCATGGCATACAAATTTGAATCGGTAATCGAGCACCCCGGGAAAGAAACACATAGATGGTTTTGCTCTGTTTTCTTTTTGTAAAACAAATAATCGCCATGAAATGCCGGAGGCGTAATGATGGATGAGGCTGGCTTGCTATTCTTAAAGCTTCCAAAATATTGTTCCATTAACGCAAGCAAGCTCTGCTCTTCAACATTGCCCGCAACACTGATTACTACATTCTCAAGTGTATACGTATCATTCATATATCCGCGAAGCGTATCGGAGGTCATGGCAGTCAAACGATCCTCAAGCCCCAGTATCGAATAAGCAAGCGGGTGTTCACCGAATGCTGCACGAGAAGCTTCGTCATGCACCTTATCATCCGGAGTATCCTCATACATAGAGATTTCCTCTAGAATAACATTTTTTTCTTTCGCCAATTCTTCCGGATCGAACTGGGAATTAAAAAACATATCCGAGAGAGCGTCTACGGCAAGCGGCAAATGCTCATCAAGCACCTTGGCAAAATAACACGTATATTCCTTCGAGGTAAACGCATTGACATTTCCGCCTATACCGTCGAATAAATCCGCTATGTCCTTTGAAGTACGGCTTTCTGTGCCTTTGAACAGCATGTGTTCAATGAAATGGGAGATGCCGTTATTTTCAGGTGTCTCATTGCGTGAGCCCGTTTTGACCCATATGCCAAACGATACTGATCTTACTGTCGGTATGTATTCAACGACAACACGCAATCCATTGCTAAGTGTGTATTTGTTCATCAGTAGTCCTCCTCATGTTTTGTGCAGCAAAATGATCATAATTATACGTCTCATCATTTTGCCTTACAAAACTGACATCATATACATGTGACTCTAAACATGAATGTTTTTACTATAGCAGAATCAGTCCGCTCCCTCAACTTCATCGGGAATCCGCTTGGAGGAAAGCGTCTCACTAACCGTTCCTATCGCGTAGCCTTTTGATTTAGCTGTAGCAATTATGCCAGGCAGCGCATCTCGTGTTGTGGCTGTAGGATGCATTAATATTAGCGCTCCAGGCTCTAATTTCGCTGCAATTTTGCGCACAACGGCATCTGCCGGCGGTTTCTGCCAATCAACCGTATCAATGGTCCACAGCACCGTTTTTAACCCCTGCTCCTCGGCGATCTGGACAGTAGCTTGATTAAAAGAGCCCGAAGGCGGAGCAAACCATTTGTTGTTTACGTTCAAGCTCGATTTTAATAAAGCTTCGGTTTTGGCTATTTGATTGTATTGCGCTTCCCTGCTAATCGCACTCATATCAGGATGAGTATACGCATGATTAGACATTTCATGTCCTTCAGCTTGTATTTGCTTAGCAACATCAGCGTTTTTACTTAGCCAACTGCCATCAAGGAAAAAGGTAGCTTTCACCTTTTCACGTTTAAGTGTTTTTAAAATGGAATCTATGTACTCATTGCCCCAAGCAACATTGATCATAAGCGATATCATCTTTTTGTTGGGATTGCCGCGAAAGATCGGATGTGGACCAAGATCATTAAGGCTAATTTCGGGTTCAACCTCTTTATATACATAAGGAATGGTTTGAGAAGGCGGAGCGAGCAATGCAGCTTCGAGTGTTTTATCCACATCGACTTCCAAGCCGTTATACCCTGGAATAGCTCTCCAAACACGATCAATCCGCGCGTCTACTGGTGCAATATTCAGCTTATCTGCTTCTTCTGAAATCATGTTCAGCAGCCTCTGCTTCTCCGATTGCGTATAAGAATATTGTGCATAAACCATTTTATTATCATATTTTAAAGAAGAGAGAAATTTTGATATGTCGTCGTTCATACTGACGAATACAAGCACTAGAAGCATGCTTGCCACAATTGCAGCTGATTTTCTAAGCATCATTATTCCCACTCCCATATAAGTCCTCGCACGCTTCCTAAGCTTGACCTTATTTCGGCATGTTAATTCATATGTATGAAAAGTAGGACGAGAATATGCAGCGGATGGGCTAGATGGTGACCCGATGTCGCTTAAAAAAACAAAAAGAGCCAGATCAAATCTGTCTCTTTTCTTCTTATTAATATGACCGCCAAGCCTTAAAAGCTTATTGCGGCGATGCTTCTGGCGTCATCAAAATTTTGGCAGACAAGTTAATACGGCCTTGTCCGTCAATTTCGGTTACTTTAACTTTGATTTGGTCGCCAATGTTAACGACATCCTCTGTTCTTGCAACACGTTCATTTGACAATTGAGAAATATGGACAAGTCCATCTTTGTTCGGCAGAATTTCAACAAAAGCACCGAACTTCTCAACGCGCTTAACCGTACCCATATAAATTTCACCAACAACCACTTCTTTAACAATACCTTCGATAATCGATTTAGCTTTTTGGTTCATCTCTTCGTTTGAAGAAGCGATAAATACCATTCCGTCTTGCTCGATATCGATTTTCACGCCAGTTTCTTCAATGATTTTGTTGATGATTTTTCCGCCTGCGCCAATAACATCACGGATTTTGTCCGGATTAATGCGAAGCGTCAAAATTTTCGGTGCATACTTCGATAAGTTTGGACGAGTAGTCGGCAAGCTTTCGAGCATTTTACCTAGGATGAAAATACGGCCTTGGCGAGCTTGTTCAAGCGATTGCTCCAAAATAGCGCGGTTGATGCCGGCAATCTTGATATCCATTTGAATAGCTGTAACGCCTTCAGC
>NZ_JBFTSN010000313.1:0-7800 GCF_056400045.1 Paenibacillus sp. 01L418 | reverse complement strand
TGCTCGCTCACTGTGATTTTTTCAAAAATAACGCTCGCTTTGGTGTAACCAATCGCAATATGGTCGAGAGCATGTCTGCTACAGCGGATCGTATTCATCAATATGAAGTGGATCATGGCACGGAGGCGGTCGAGAAGTTTATCGATGCGATCCTTGCCATTCAAGAGCATGTCGATCCTACGCTCATCAAGCCTTATCAATTAGATAAGAAACGTTATATCGAGATGGTGCAAAAGGACAGCGAGCGCTCGGAGTGGAATATCCCTTCCTCCTCTTATGATGACTTGTGGAATCTGGACCCGGATCGCACAGCTGCCGCCGCATCAGCCGCTCAATCGCAGGCCGCTGACGCCAAACGTTTTCCGCCACGGCCAGAAAAAGATCACATCTGGTTCATTGAGGAATACTCCCCTACTCTGGAGGATTGGCAGCGCGACATTCTATCTATGCTTCGCGATGAAATGCTCTACTTCTGACCGCAAATCGAGACCAAGATTATGAACGAAGGCTGGGCTTCGTATTGGCATCAGCGGATCATACGCGAGCTTGATCTGACTAGCGATGAAACGATTGAGTTCGCTAAGCTAAACTCTTCTGTCGTGCAGCCATCCCGGCATACCTTGAATCCCTATTATCTGGGCCTAAAAATATTCGAGGATATCGAGCGACGCTTCGATAACCCAACGAAGGAAGAACAAGCACGCTTCGGACGCGTTCCCTGCAAGGGCAGGGAAAAAATGTTCGAGGTACGCGAGCTTGATTCCGATATTTCGTTCATCCGCAACTACCTGACGAAGGATCTGGTTAATGATCTCGATCTGTACATTTTCGAGAAAAAAGGCCCTGAATGGAAAATTACCGATAAGTCGTGGGAGAAAATTCGCGATCAGCTTGTTTATTCGAAAGTAAACGGCGGATTTCCTAGCTTGATGGTCAAGGATGGGGATTTTAATCGTGTGGGTGAGCTTTATTTAATCCACGAGTATGAGGGTATGGAATTGGATCTGAAGTATGTGGAGCGTACGCTGCCTCATGTCGTTCAGCTTTGGGGCAAGAACGTTCATCTGGAGACTTTTGTTGAAGATAAGAAGATTGTGTTTAGTTGTGATGGGAATAAGACGAGTCGGAAGTTTGTTTGTTACGAGGATAATGCTTCTTAATTCTACATTTAAGAGCTATCATGTATAATGCTAATACCAAAAAACCAATCTCATTTGAAGTGACCCCATAAAGTTAGACAGTTTATTTTGCTAGGCGATTAGTTGGGCATGAGTTTGGTACTGTACCGGACTCATGCCCTTTAGTTTGGATTTAATCCGTTTGTGATTGTAATAATGGATGCATGTGTAGATCTCTTGTTTAAAATGTTCGATACTTTCAAACCCCTTTAAATAAAGGAATTCAGATTTCAAGATACCAAAAATTTCTCAATGACGGCGTTGTCGTTGCAGTTTCCTCAGCGGGACATGCTTTGTTTGATACCACGTTCTTTTTAGAATACTATTCTTCAATTCATCGTATGTGATAGCATCATGCCAAGAAACATTTATAACCCGGAATATTTATCATTCGGGCCTTATCCGACTGAGCTGACCTTCAATTAGGATCACCTCCTGCTCGATTCACATGCAGCGGATCTTCGCGAGAGGAGCGGCTTGCGCTGCAACAGCTATTCGTCATTTTCAGAGAATGTTTTTGCTGCAAGTCTAATAGTTGCAATTTTTTCGGCCTGTTGACTGTAAAGAATCCCGTATCTGACCGACCACGATAGCCTACATCGAGTCAATCTAGGACCGGTATGTGAATCTAAACATGTCGTCCATATGCTATATGGGATGCTTACTGTTATAAAACATCCCTTTTCCTTACACATAGGTTTGTCGAATGTTCAAATATGCAGAACCTCCTGCTTCAGAGGTGATAGTGCATGCGACTCGTCGATATAAATAAAAGCATCGTACCTTTGCGAAATGATAGAAGGAACGTAGTTACCCCGATCATGCCATGAATTGTACACCACGCCAATCGCCCGATGTCCGACTGGTTCAACAAAGAGAGACTCCTCTCGGTCAAAAAGAAGCATTTTATCAAAGGCGCCCGCACGATGCATTATATCCTCCCAGCTGTTCTGCTGGGCATCCGGCACCTTCATGGTCTTGATTTCCCCGCCCCATCGGTCGGACGCGGTAACGGTTCCCCGATGCGTACCAAAACCGACCACATATACTCGCTCTTCACCGTACTTCTCCCGGACCAACTGTCCTACATTTATCATTCCATCTGCGTTCATATCCGTTGCCCGCGCGTCGCCGATATGCGTATTATGCTCCCATACAATGGCCTTGGCTGCTTGGCCGTGATATGATTTAATCCTTTCCAATGCTTCGACCATATGATGGTCCCGTACGTTCCATGAATCGGGTCCTCCTCGCACCATCGACCGGAAGTATCGTTCGGCATTCACCGCGACCAAAGCATTCAGCTCATCGCTTAGCAACGCTTCATCACCGTTATCGCTTCGCTGTCTTCTGGTCTGAAGATTGTCCAGCAGCTTCACAACCTCTTCCTCGCAGCTTTCGGATAAAAATGCGGCGGATACCCCATAATTTTGTGGCTCTCGGCCATAAGGATCAAAGCAGGCAAAAGCTTTGCGAGCTGCATCCAGTTCCGGAGAACCCGTCTTTTCCAAATGCTTTAAAATTTCATCAATGGATTCCCACAAGCTATACACGTCGATGCCATAAAAACCGACCTTATTCTTTACTAATTGAAGCTTATTGTAATCATAAAGCCATTGCGTAAATTGCAAAATTTCTTCGTTTGCCCACATCCAGGTCGGCCAGCGGGTATAATTGCGAAGCGCTTCTCGGGCGTTTGACGCAGACCCGACATATTGTTTCACATAACGATTCAATGTATAACAAGACGGCCAGTCCCCCTCCACTGCGATAAAGGAGAATCCTTTCTCGGCAATCAACTTCTTGGATAACTCTGCTCTCCACGTATATAATTCAGCCGTGCCGTGAGATGCTTCTCCTAGCAATACAAAATCCGCATCCCCGATCGCTTGGACTAATGCGTCAAGATCGTCCACGCCTTCCAGCAGAACCATGGTGTCTCTAATTTTCCCCACTGCATTCTCGCTATTCATTCATGATCATGCCCCTATCCATTAGTGTCGCAGTACGATTTGCCATCATTATATCGTTTCCTGAGAAAACTTCATTATGTAGACAAAAGTGACTGATCTAAAACCTTAATTTTCGTCATCACTCGGCCGGTTTGGGAGTCTTAACTCACTTCTTACGTGCAAAAGACATCGGTATAACACCTTGGGTAGTTTGTTAAAAACGTACTTTGTCAAAGACAAATGAACGTCATAGGAAAGTGCCATTGCGAAAAACCAAGGAGCTAGAAAGGACAAACTATCCAGAAGGGAGCAAATTGAATCAAAAGAAAGAGGCGTGGCTACTTGCATTATTCGGGTTAGGATCAATAACAGGTACAGGATCGGGATTTATTTCTACTTGGTCTAGTTTAATAATCGAAAAAAGCTTATTCTCAGTTATTCTTAATTTCTTCCTAGCAGCTGTCGGTACTTTTTTTAAGTTTTTCAAGCCTTAACGAAAGTGTACGCCGAACACTCGGAGAAGGAATCATTCCTTATGTATCCAAGCTAGCTCATCCACGGTTGGTTATATTTGGTTATCCGAAATGCTTATTTTCGGTTGCCAATTGATAGCCATCGGTATATTTCGAAATTCCGGTCGCATATGCATACGGCCAAGAAAAGTCCCATTCGTATCCGCCCTAGAAGATTTAGAGAGGGTCTTAGGTAGCCGGAATAAAAGAACATATCATGTGACTCCGAGGATCATTTAACTGTAAGGGAGAGCGTATTGTATTTTTGAAACTCTCCGCGCCTGTATAGGTGAGTATGAAGCCTGAACTGCATATGAACTGCGAGGAAAAGGCTGTCGACAATCGGCAGCCTTACGAAAGTTACCTAAATCGAAATTCATTCCTATTCTGTTTCTTTCTTGGTTTCTTGATATGATCGACTAGCAGCTTGGATAATGTTTTCATCGATCTCGGATTCACCTTGAATTTCAACTGCTGCCTCAATTTGATTATTCAACTGCTCTTCGGTTTGTCCTATTTCATGCGCTCCTTGATGGTTTCTGCTTGTTGTCATTTATTATTTCCTCCCACTTTTAATTGGGCTATATAAGCCTTAATCTTACAATAAACAAAATGACAGTTGAATATGCGTCATGGATGGTTCCTCCATCATCAAAGGATCATCTGTATATAATCCATTGGGATCGGCATTCTAATTATGTTCGGCCAACTCTTGAAGGAGGAATGAACTTGACAGCACATTTAGGAGCTCACGAAACGGTGGAAGCTCATGAGATTTTGACGTCCACTATCAATGCAAGCTATATCGTCCTTATGCAAAGGATCCTAGAATAGCTCAAATAATGATTTGCGGTTAGTGAATACAATCTTGTCGTCCAAACATTACAAAACATGAATGGACAAAGACAACAAATGATGTCTCCTTCGGTTAATTACCGATTTCATGCCAATATACGGGCTTGATAATCCCGCTATGCAAAGCCCAAATATGTCCCCAGTACAGTTTGATGACATTTACTTGGACTTCATAAGGCATCGGCAACTATGAAAATAATTGCCACACTGGAATTGCTAACCCGCAGCTTAGAACAATAATGCAACAAGGAGCAATAAACTGCTCTGAGCAGGCATATGAAGTATGGCAATATATGAATCAATCTGGATATTTTCAAGTKCCAGCCATGAAGAAAATGACAATAAATATAGCCACTATAGCCACTATGAAACATCTAATTTTGCATCACCCAATGGCTTTAATCTATTTCAGCCAGAGATAAGAACCCAATAATCAAATTAAATATTCAACTAGACAGACTTGATGAACTAAATATTGGAAAATGAAATTTAGGAGGAGCCTGTAACCAAAAGAAGATTCACCTTATTTATTTTCTTTAATTGAATGAATGACTTTCAAGTGAGTTTTTTTAATTATCAGCTATTTAGTATATTAACCAAGTAATAGAGAACTTAAGAAATAATAGTGGTAGTGGGATTGCTGGCGAAGAAATAATAGGAGGAAATCAATGAAACCTGTCATTGATGTAGCAAAAGGAAAATCAGTCATAAAGCATTCATTAAATGTAATATGCCCTATGGTCGAGATCAATTAATCTTCAAGTGATCTGGCATAAACCGAGATGCATAAGATAAAACCAGTTGTCATTTTAAAACATCCGGACACTACCATCGTACACTTGCTCAGTGAATACAAAGTGAAGGGTATGTTATATACTAGTTAATCCTTTGCAGGCTCAAAGAGCCCGAAGAACAAGTTTGCGCAGGATCCAACCCTATATCAATGGAGGTTCCAGCGACTCCAATGATTAAAATCCATTAACGAAAATCTACCCCTAGTTCACTAATTCTTGGGCTTTTTGAGGGTTGCGAACACATAAAGCGAAATTATTTCACAAAGCTACCTTCAAAAGATGTCTACAAATTTTAAAGAATATTCAGTTTATTCCCTCATTTTTATATCCCCGGTGTTCCGTATATCCACAACCGTCCGAAAATCAATAACTAGCTTAGGAAATAGTTGATTCTCCCATTCATCGATTTGACTCTGCGTGAGCTTCTTTCGAAAGATTACTCCGGTCATCAGAATGTCAGAATGTTCCTGTTTTATCTTGATGAATAGCAATTGAAACCGCTTTTCAAGGAGCTGTTCCAGTTCGCGCTTTAATATCCTGTTGTCCAAGACGTTCTTCGCTTTTGCCTCTAACACGATTGCTTTCAGTTCCATCGTACTTTTAATCTTCGGAGACCCTCCTTCCCATGAAGTCTGATTCTTGACATTCGCATCTACAATTTGTAAGCTAGCAGACTCTGTGACCTCGACGATTCCACTTATGAATCGGCCGTGAAATAGGTTATAAAGCATTGTTTCGTCCGAAGATATGAATCCGACCATTCGGTCATTATGAAATAATGCCGAACCTTCCATCTGAAACATGGTTTCGGTACCCTTATTGATAATGGGAAGCACGATATCCGCTGTAGGGGAAAGGATGTCCCTGTACACCTCCCAAGCATGAGTAAGCGCTATATTAGGGGTCCAGCCCGCGCTCGTATTGAACAAATCCAGCATCTCTGTGCTGCTTTCTTTGCGCTTCTTACTCTGATCGCTTATCAATTTGGCGACATTACCTCTTACAACAGCTAGTGTAACCTTCGATTTAAGTTCGCGTGCCCTCATAATATATTGAGTTATGTCCTCAATTCCCTTCTTTGCGAGAGCTTCGCTTACCAAGACAAGAGAGACATGAAGTAAGTCGATGCTTCTTTCCTCGTTCATCCTCATGCGGTCCAGTGCTTCGCTGAACGTATAGGCCTCTGCGTGAGCAGAGTAAAAACTGCCACTTAGAGGATCTGGTATCCTCAAACTAACAATATATGTGTTTTTTTCTTCATCCAGATCGACCCCCATAATAAGTGGGAGTAAGCGCTTATCTACTGGCTTTGAGTCCCAGCAACCTGTTAATGCCATGAGCATTGTGGTCATCGCAATGAAAGCTTTCGTCCATCGCTTCAATATTGAATTCGCCTCCCCTTGCCCTTCGTTATTCCGACGACAAATATTAGTAGTGGGATAAACCCGATACTGTACAGCCGTAATGGAGTGTCCAAGATAATTAGTTGTTCGATCATCTCCCAATCTGGAATTGATACCGATACCCAATACGCTAACAAGGTTACCGCCCAGCAGAGAACTTTAGTGGAAATCGGAACATACAGTTTGGCAAGCATAGTTGCAACCATCCATTGTAAGATCGAGCTATAGATAAATATAAAGGATAAGGTAGAGACCAAATAAAACATCGTAATTCTGTCAACAAAAAGCCATTCCAAATTTACTGTGTCCAGAGCACTAAGAAAAGGAAAGGGAAACCTCACCGCCGTGGCTGGACCAAAAATCAATAATGGAATATAATTAGCAAGAAAATACAAGGGTAGTAACGCCCCCATCGTACAGTACAGCATCAAGCGGAGACGTTTGGAAGAAAAATTGATTTTTGATGAAGTCATTCCTAGAAACAAGAAAGCCGAATGGGCAAGCATTCCTGTTAGGAAGCTCTCCTTCCTCCAAAAGGACGGTTCAATGTTCAATGGAAAAACAAAGTTCAGATTTGTGTTTTGAAAACAGGTCACTAAAGAAAATAAAATGAAAGRCAGAACGACAAACATAAGGATGACAGACCCCCGCATTATAGCTTTTAAGCCATGTATTGCTGCTTGCAAAGGGATGCCGAGCATGATTAGCAGTATCGCCCAAATCGGAGTCTTAGGCAAAAAAACAACCGTCACCAACTCCGCATGACTTCGGTTCAACAACACAAAACTCATAAAAAAATAAAAGACAAGTGGCAACAGCAAAATTCTTGCGGTCCATATACCGTACCTTCGAACTATCTCCGTCAAGTCTTCTCCCGGGAAAGCGGCGAGTCCGCTAAAATAAAATCGAAGGAAGAGAAGTTCAAGCGTAAACCCTGTCAATATGTACGCCCATTGTCCAAATCTTGCAATTTCGATCATGTTCTCTGGATATAGGAAAAAAATTAAACTGAGATGAACCGCGAAAAACGTAATCGTTATGCTCCAGCTTTTACTCATGACTTTCCTCCGGGTTTATATCTAAGCTTAGATAAGGCACTTGGAATG
>NZ_JBFTSN010000312.1:0-7808 GCF_056400045.1 Paenibacillus sp. 01L418 | reverse complement strand
GCTCTAGATTAAACGGTTCCCCAGCTACAAGCATCTCACGCAAAAACTTACCGGTAAGTGATCCTTGTGTCTTTGCTACCTCCTCAGGCGTACCGCATGCAACGACCATCCCACCGTTATTTCCACCTTCTGGTCCCATATCTATGATGTAGTCCGCTACTTTAATCATATCCAAATGATGTTCAATAACGACGACAGAATGGCCAGCGTCTACGAGCTGATGAAGGCAATCGATCAGCTTCTGAATATCCTGCAGATGCAAGCCCGTTGTCGGCTCGTCGAGAATATAAAGATTGTGGGACCCCCTAGATAATTTACTGAGCTCCGTGGCGAGCTTAATCCGCTGAGCTTCTCCACCAGACAGCATCGTTGACGATTGCCCGAGTCGTAAATATCCTAGACCCAACTCATTCAAAACATTCAATTTATGCAAAATATAAGGTTGGTCAGAGAAAAACAAAGCCGCTTCCTCTATGCTCATCTCCAAAACCTGAGCAATGTTCTTCTCACGAATACGAACATCAAGAACTTCCTCGTTGAACCTAGCTCCTTGGCATACTGGACAAACGGATTCTACATCCGGCATAAACTGAAGCTGTGTCGTTACCATTCCTTCACCTTGGCAATTTTCGCATCTCCCCCCATTTTTCTGATTGAAGCTGAAATCGTTTTTGGTCAATGTATGTCCGCTTGCGCTAGCCGCCTTCGCATATAAATCACGAATTTTATCAAAGAAACCTACGTAAGTTGCCGGATTGGATCTTGTGCTTCTTCCGATCGGAGATTGATCAATGTTGATTGTGCCAGTTAAATGCTCATGCCCCGACAATGAATCATGCTCTCCAGGAACAATTCGCGCATCACGGATGACGGCATGAAGCTGCTTGCCGATCACTTCGTGGATGAGTGTGCTTTTGCCAGAACCAGAGACGCCTGTTATACAAACCATAACGCCAAGCGGAATGTCGACATTAACATTGCGCAAATTGTTCGCCCTCGCTCCTCGCAGCGATAAGGTCATCCCAGTTGGCTGTCTGCGTGTTGCCTGCACCTCAATACTCCGTTTGCGCGCCAAAAAAGAACCTGTGATGGAGTCTGGGTTGTCTCGAAGCTGTTCAGCCGTGCCCTCTGCCACTACATTTCCTCCATGCAAGCCTGGACCTGGACCGATTTCGATAATGTGATCGGCACTGCAGATCGTATCCATATCATGCTCCACAACAATAATTGTATTGCCGATATCACGAAGCTTTCTCAACGTGTCGATAATACGAATGGAGTCTCTCGCGTGCAAGCCGATACTCGGCTCGTCCAGCACGTAAAGCATCCCCATTAGTCCCGAACTAATTTGCGTAGAGAGACGAATTCGCTGTGCCTCACCGCCAGAAATTGTATCGGAGCGGCGTCCAAGACTTAAATAATCAAGCCCAATATCAAGCAGCAGGTTTAATCGCGATTGGATTTCGGAAGCAACCTGCTGACCCACATTAGCTTGCTGCTCCGCATACTTTACGGATGACAGAAATGCATTTAATTCAACAAGCGAATAGTTGCTTAGCTCATGAATGTCTGCGCCTCCTACCTTCACACGGAATCGCTGCGGCCGCAGCTTCTTCCCTTCACAATCGGGACAAGTATGCTCGACCATCACACGCTTATAAAACTCATCCTCACCTGTGGATTGTGTTTTACGTTTTAAGTATAGCTTGTACCACCAATTGATAATATGAACTAAACCAGCAAAGCTCATTAGCTTGCCAGCATGACGGAATTGCGACTTTGAGGCTTCCTCCCCAGGGAGGAAAGGGAATTTCTCACCTTTTGTACCGTACATCAGGATGTTCTTGATCTCCTCCGGCAAATCCATGTAAGGTGTATCCAAGCTGAACCCGTAATGGCTCGCAAGACTCCGTACGCTTGACCAATGCCAAGTGCCGGTGCTTGGACCAAGAAGCTTCGCATCAATTGCTCCTTTGTTAATGCTTTTGTCCGCGCTTTTAATCAGGAACCTAGCTTCGGCTCGCATAAACGTTCCAATACCGCCGCAAGTGCTGCAAGCACTGCTTGGATCGTTAAAAGAAAAGTAATTCGCGCGCAACTCTCCCATAGTAAGCTGATGCTCTGGACATGCAAAGCCCTGGTAGAACCGATCACGGTCGAGCTTCGTTTCCTCTGGAGTATTTGCGATATCGAATCGGATAAAACCTTCCCCGACCAGCTTTAAGCTGTTCTCAATTGTCTTCACAAGCGCCTTAAACGAATCCGGCTGGACAATAATCTTGTCGACAACAACTTCTATTCGGTAATCTGCCTCTTCATCCAGCTCGATCGTATCACTGAGACTATGCTTATTCCCGTCTATACGAATCATTCGAAACCCTTTGGAACGAATTTCATCGAAGGTTGTTTCATATTTTTCACCATAAATTTTATAAACCGGAGCAAGCACCTCAAGTTCTGTCCCGATTGGCAGCTGACGGATATGATCGATCATTTGTCCTGCTGATCTAATCGGTACGGGATGCTCACAGAATGGGCAGCAGGCTTCTCCAACCGATGCGAAGAGCAGCCTCATAAAATCATAAATATCCGTCATCGTACCAACGGTTGAACGCGGATTAACAATTCCTTTTTTTTGCTCGATAGCAATGACAGGGGACAGTCCAAACACAAAATCAACATCCGCTTTCTTAAGCTGGTTCATCCGACTCTTAGCAAACGTTGAAAGCGATTCCAAAAATCTACGTTGGCCTTCTCCATAAATCACATCAAACGCCAGCGACGACTTCCCCGATCCGCTGACACCCGTGATGACCGTCAGCTTGTCCCGCGGAATGTTCACGTCTATATTTTTTAAGTTGTTTTGTCTTGCACCCTTAACTTCAATAAACTGTCTCATAAGTTAATCACATCCCCCAGATTGGCTCATCGAATTCCTCATACAAATAAGCGGGCTCGAGCAGCATGATTCGGCTTTTCGGCGTCGCTTTTCTCTCCGATTCCAGCTTCATTAGAAGCCCTTTCTCAGCCAGCCAATCGCAAGCTGTTGCTATGGAGCCTGCATCAATATCAATAACCGTGCTGAACTTCATGACGATATCCGTCACGGTGCGAACGTCGCCTTCCTCTTTCAAGTATGCGAGCACTGGCTGAAACAAAAACTCCGCTCTTTCATCTAAATAATGGTTCACAAGCTCTATAGCTGCACGAACCTTCGGTTCGGTAACCTGYTCGCATACTAGCTCCGTGTAGACCTTGGTAAAAAAATCCGGATGATGTACCAATGCCTGCTGAACCGCCTCCCGCATCGGAACTTCCGCATGAAGCAGCACTTCGATTTGCGCCAGTACATCAATCATTTTGATCAACCAGAAAGCGCTGTAAGCTGCATCTTGCTTCACATACAGCCATTTCTCCGATTTGGAAAGCAGACTGAGCACATGACAGCCAAGACGTTGCAGTTGAAGCTGCCTGTCGCGATCGCCAACATAACGAATTTGTTCAAAATATTGCGTTATAGACTCATCCTTTGTGAACAGCAGTGTACTCCGTACAAGCATTGACTGCTGAAATGAGCCGCTGACGGAACGTTCCATCCACCTTTTAAACTCATTGCGCGTCTGAATGCTGGTGTTGATCGGAACATCATTTTCTACAAAACAAACATAACTGTTCTTTAGCTTCTGGTCGTGAACGATCAGCTTGAGGTCAATGTCTGATTTCTCCCATACTTGATCATAGGACAGGCTGCCGAAGAGTACTGCTGCAATGATCTGCTCATCCTGCTTAATTTTTTCGACAAATTGACTCAGTGACTCTATAAGCAGCTTCCTTTTGTCCTCACCGACTTTTTGCAATTCCATGAGCCTCCCCTTTCCGAACTTTAGACTATCTTCTATTAATATATACCAGAAATAGGATTAATCTATCAATTATAATATGTTTGTTCCATTTATTTGTTGGTCAATCTCTGAACATAATTTCGAGAATGTTTATGTGGATTTTATATTTTATTAATAACTGGTTTCTTGGGCGTTTAACTCTATCCTCTATTATAGAAACAGGCAATAACAAACGAAACGATCTGAGGAGGATTTACAAATGAGAAACTATAAGAAAAAAGCAGCAGCCCTTTTGGTTGCAGCTGCACTTGGAGCATCGACCATTCCGTATGCTGTTATGAACGTATCCGCAGCACCAGCAGTCATTACAAAAGTTTCTGCATCCTCACCATTATCCAATAAAGATATAGAAGCAGCTGTTAATGAGCTCGTAAAGCTTGGTGTTATGCAAGGTTATCCCGACCAATCCACGGGTACCCTAAACCCCATTAATCGTGCCGAACTTGCCAAAATGATCGTAAAAACTTTCCTTCTCGAAGACACTGCTCCAAATACAGTAACCTTAACGGATGTGAGTCCGAATGCTTGGTATGAAGATTATGCTGCAACGGTTGTAGCGCTTGGCATCATGCAAGCTGAGAACGGTCAATTTGGGCCTCGAGCTGTGGTCTCAGATGAAGAGCTGATTCAAGCCGTATCCAAAGCATTARAGCGTGATCTCAAGTCCGTGAATGCATGGGCCAGTCCGTTCAGCTCTACGAATAATAACTTAACCCGCGGCGAAGCTGCTTATTTGTTGCAAACCGCTCACAAGGCTATTCCATCGGACCAAGCTAAAATCACAAACGTCCAAACGCTAAATGCCATTACCCTCATCGTGACTTTCGATAAACCGCTTACGACAACGGATGAAGAATTCACGAAGGCAAAAACAGATTTTGCATTTAACGATGGTCTTACTTTAACCAATATGCCGCGTCTAAAAACCGGTTCCATCGCAACCTATATCGTTCCTACTTCCGTTCAGCAAGCAGGCACAACCTATAATCTCACTTATAAAGGACAACATGCCGCTTCTTTTACTGGAAATGCAACGAAAGTAAATATGACAACAGCAAGCCAAGTAACAAATGATACGTTTGAGGTAGAAGCGCTGCAAGCAAACGGAGTAACTGACTATGGCTATATCATCTCAGCCTATAGCGGCGGTCGAGGTGCGAATGCATTCATCCTCGATGAGAACAACCAAGCAGGCGGCAAGACATTCCAAATCATTTCTTCAATGCAAGCTCGCCAAGTGACGATTACACCTGAAGGCGGTCAACCGATCATTGCGAAATATGTACCTTTCACACAATCAACAGATGGCAAGCAGGAGCCTAAATTCCGCCTTCCCGAAGGGCAAACATTGAAGCCGGGCGTGACTTATATGGTAACGTCAGATTGGGCTGCTATCGCGAACGCTTCCTTTGTAGCAAAAGAAATACCAACCTTGCAGTTAACTGGTGCTGAAGCTGCTAGTGAAACTTCGATTCTCTTGACTCTAGCACAAGACCCTGGAGATGAACTATTCTCTGGCCGCAGTGTTGAGTTAACGGCGCCAACTGGCGAGAAGATCGTTGCTTCCTATAAATATTCCAGCCGTAAAGGCGCAGTTGGCGTATTTGATTTGGCGAAAGACACGAAATTAACGCCAGGAACAACGTACACAGTAAAACCGATAGGCTCGTGGGCAACCGCCCAAGATGTTACAATGTCCTTAAAATAAATTAATTTCTGAGAAAGGATGGGTGTGTGATGTTGCGGTTAATTATAATCATGCTAGCTCTTATCATTTCGGGCTGTCAGGAAAATAATGATCAGGAATTAACAAATGATGAGCAGCATGCAGCCCAATCGGTGAACAACGAAATGGACAAGTTGAATAAAGCTTTGTTAGCAGCAGCAAAACAAGGAGATCGAGCGTCAATAACTAAGCTACTAGCCGAAGGTGCCGACATCAATGCGACCGACGATCAAGGCAGAACCTCTGCAATGATTGCAGTGCATACGAACCAGCTCGATGTGTTTAACCTCTTTATAGAAAAAGGAGCAAATATCAATATTCAAGACAGTCGCTATGACAACCCGCTCCTTTATTCAGGCGCAGAGGGGCTGATGGACTTCGTTCAAGCATCGATAGCTGCCGGCGCAGATACAACCATCACCAATCGCTTTGGCGGTACCGCACTCATTCCAGCTGCAGATCGTGGACATGTTGAGATTGTAAGGGAGCTGCTAACCACATCCGACGTCAATATCGATCATGTGAATCAGCTTGGATGGACCGCACTTCTTGAGGCTATTATTCTCGGGGATGGCGGAGCAGATCATCAGGCGATCGTGCGATTATTAATCGATCACGGCGCTAATGTAAATCTTGCGGATTCAGAAGGCGTAACCCCGCTGAAGCATGCCCAGAACCGGGGTTTTAAAGAAATGATTGAAGCCTTGCAGCAAGCTGGTGCACAGAAATAGCGGAACGATAATTTATACAAGAACAACCTACGTGGAGTGGGTTGTTCTTTTGTATATTTATTTCAACGCTTTAATACTAAGTGAAGTATCGGAAATGGTCGTCCTGAACTGTCTAGTTCAGAGCGTCCTTGCTGTACAAAACCATATCGTTTGTAGAAGGTGAATGCTCCTTCGTTTTGCTCATTGACATCGACTTGGAGACTGCTGCCTTTTAATGCTTCGGCATGTTTTATTAATCGACTGCCTATACCCCTTCCGTGGTTATCGGGGTGTACGAAAAGCATCTCGATCTTTGTTCCATCAAGCCCAATGAACCCTGTCGGTACTTTGTTTTCATTTACCTCTACCCAAATCTCAACTTCCTTTAACGCACCATTTTGAAGCATCTGATGATAGAATGCAATATCCTTATCTGTCAAAAATGTGTGCGTATGTCGCACAGCCTGATACCAAATATCCACTAATTTATCGTGATCGTTTTCTTGATAGGGAACAATTTTGTTTATCATAACTCATCCTCCGTATTCATTCACTCATTTGTCAGAGAGTTGTTTTAACCAGGAATAACTAATACTAACCTGCGAGAATCCAAGTGATTTATATAAACCTGCATCCGATGCGACATATACATTTTCAGCACCTAAAAGCCTGCATCTCCGCATTCCTTCCGTAAGTGCAATGCTTGCTAGTCCCATACGCCGGTAATCCGGATCTACACAAACAGGTTCAATATAGGCTGCTCGACTAAGATGATCATACCAGAACCCTGCATACGCAACAAAATTCCCTTCTTCATTTTCAATTACGATATTTATAGAAGGATCATATCCAGGTGCACTCTGCATATAGCCTGAATTCCATAAATCTTTGGGGTCCGGTTCGCCAGCATGATCAAAGCCCCGCCATAAAACGCGCAGCCTGCGTCCATCATCTTCTTTTTTCCGAATATTTCTTACTTGAAGTCCTTCAGGCAGCTTCAGATCAGGGAGCTCATCTACGATTGACCTGCCGGAGTAAACCTCATAGAGAGCAGCATCCCGTATATATCCTCTTTCTTCTAATAAAGCTTTCAATGCTTCATTGCTCTCATCCACATGAAACTCTATACTTTTCCGGCCATCTTCTTTTATTTCATATAAATTCGCTTCCGCGTATTCAATCATTTCCGAATACAGGAATGTATAATTCGGGTCTACATCCAAATATACCTCGCCTAGTTCGCTCTCGAAATGAGCAACTGCTACTATTTCTCCATCTTCTTCCCACAGTCCGATTTGTTCGAACACTCCAGCTTGTTTCAGTGGTACGATATTGGGATGAAAAACGATATATTCCCACCGGGCTGGCATAAATACATGACCAACAGACCATTTTCCAAATATATTTATCAGAAAATCTCTAACCCTGATAAAATCATCTTCTTTATAATGCCCGCACTCTATTCTCATT
>NZ_JBFTSN010000311.1:0-7813 GCF_056400045.1 Paenibacillus sp. 01L418 | reverse complement strand
GCCTTGCCATCCAATTGAATGGAACGCAAACCGAAATATGAAGAAGCTGAGTCCAATACTTCGCCATCTCGAATGAGCTCAAGCTCCAGATCATAAAGAAAAGGTGAATCGGTGTTCCATAATTTGATTTTGGAGAGGGGCAGCGTTAATGAAACGGTCATTGAGCCGGCATTTGCCGTTTGTTTTCCTACCGAAAGGCCATCGAGCAGCGCATTACAGCGGAATTGTACATCATTTGTGTTTCCAGACAGCTTGGCAGTTACGTGCAGGCAGCTGTTCTCCGGGTCTGGAACGAAACGGCAGGATTCTATATATGTTTCCGACACATGCTCAAGCCAAACTGTTTGCCATATGCCAGTCGTGCGGGTATAGTCGCAGCCTTGTGAATGGTAGGTACCGCTCTGCTTGCCGCGCGGTTGTAAGCCAGAGCGAGTATCATCCTCGGCATATACGGTAACCACATTTTCACCTTGCTGGAGGGAATCTGTAATATTGAATGAGAAAGAACTGTAACCGCCTCGATGCTTTCCTACATGTTTGCCATTAACCCACACCTGAGCCTCGTAGTCTACCGCTCCAAAATGCAATAATGTATGTCCGCCGTTCCAGTTGTCAGGAAGCTTGAAGCTTCGTTTGTACCAAACGGCTGGAATGAAATCTGTATGCCCAATGCCTGACAGCCGGCTTTCTGGACAAAAGGGGACGATGATGCGTTGAGTTAGCTTTTGCTCGTCTTGGTTTAATCCGCGCGAGATACCACTTTTTCCAGGATCCATTTCGAATTGCCATTCACCATTTAAATTGAGCCATGAATTTCGAGTAAACTGAGGTCTTGGGTATTCAGGGCGAGGGATTTGCTGCTGTTCCATTTTTCATTCCTCCATTATATTAATTTAAAAGTTAATAATATATGCTTATATTATTGATTTTAATGAATATTAGACCGGATTGTCAATGAATAATTAATTTTAATATTTTGTAATTAACTTATAAATTAATCAAATGCCTATTTAAACATCAATCTAAAAGAAGATGGTATTAAATCGAAGCTATTAACTGATTAACAATACTGAATGAAAATACTTAATAAAAATACTGATCAATACTAATGAGTAACATTACTGAGTACCATTACTGATTAAAAATACTGATCAAAGTTACAGCCGTACAATAACCTAGGTAGCCGTACTAAACCTAAATGTGAGCACTTCATAATTTCCAAGAGGTATCGTGCAAAGAGAAATAAAGAGGGGGTGAAAAGGAGCTGATCAAGCCGGGTGAATATTATTTTTATGCTGTCCTGTTAATAAAAGCCTGCATCAGAGTTAGTCTGCTGCAGGCCATGAGAAAAAAACATTTTGTTTAGCAATGTTCAGCAATGCATAACGAAGCTACTGCCCGCTCTTAATCTTCGTGAAAAATGTGCTAATCGCGTAATATGCCGCGCCGCGTACAGCTGACTGCTCTTGAAGCTCTGCAAACAATATTCGCATACGTTCGCGATGATACGATAGTGTGCGCTGATCGACGGCAGCTTGTACGGCTGGCTCCAGCCACTGAGCAGCACGGCTCATACGGTTGCCAATAATGACAACGTCAGGATTAAATACGTTGACGATATTAGCAATGCCTGCGCCCAAATAATCGCCAATCGAGAGTATATGCGCAATAACGCGTTCATCTCCAGCTGTTGCAGCAAGCAGCAGATCTTCCAAGTTCTTAAAGCCTAACGATGCTGTACTCTCAAGCAAAGCATTCTCCGAAGCATATAGCTCCCAACAGCCCCGATTGCCGCAGCTGCAAGGTTTGCCATCATACTCAATCGAGAGATGGCCGAGCTCACCTGAGAATCCTGATGCGCCCTTATATAATTCCTTGTTCAAAATAATGCCTGTTCCAATACCGATCCCGACGCTGACATAAATTTGGTTGGCGATGCCTCGTCCTGCCCCGTATTTCTGCTCTCCTTGCGCGCCCGCATTCGCTTCATTGTCTATCGTAACGGGAAGGTTGAAGCGCTCTTCGAGCTGCCGCTGCAGCTCAACTTGCCGCCATTTTAAGTTTGGTGCAAAAAGAATCGTGCCATTGTCATCCACGATACCTGGTACGCCGACGCCGATTCCGACAATCCCGTACGAGCTCTCCGGCGCATCATTAATAAGCAGCTCAATACATGAAATTAACTGCCCAATGACATGATCAGCATCCTGCTGCTTCAGACTGCGCTGCTGCTCTGCAATCACATTGCCTTCGAGGTCTACGAGCAGGCCGCGAATATAATTGACACCAAGATCGATGCCGACAGCATAACCAGCCGTACCATTAAAGAGCAGCATGACAGGTTTGCGCCCGCCGCTGGATAGTCCGGGACCATTCTCAACGACGAGATGGGTGTCGATCAAATCCTGAACGAGACTGGAAACAGTCGCCTTGTTTAATCCGGTCAACTCCGATATTTGAGCTCGAGAGAGCGGGGCATAACCAAGCACCGCTTCAAGCACGATGGCTGTATTTATTTTTTTGATGAGCGCTAAGTCGCCTGTTGGTTTCCTTTTCAAAAAAGAATGCCTCCGTCCAAATGAAAATATTTATTATTGTATCATGAAAAGCCTAATCTAGAGCCTACTAGATGGGGATGCGGATTTTGAGACAGCTAAGCCAAATAAGTACTGCATTTATTTTAACACAAAAACTTAGTTTGTTTAATAGACAAACTAAGTGGAGGCATGTTATTCTTTATGTAAGCACTATCATAAACTTCTAATCCATGAAGGAGGATTTTGATTACGATGACTTATTTTAAAAATATTAACACAATCCAATTTGAAGGTAAGGGCTCAGACAATCCGCTTGCATTCAAACATTACGATCCAAGCCAAGTTATTATGGGCAAAACGATGGAAGAGCATCTTCGCTTCGCAGTTGCTTACTGGCATACATTTAATGCGAATGGTTCGGACCCATTCGGATCAGCTACTATGGTTCGCGGCTGGGATCAATATACAGGCCTTGACCGCTCGAAAGCGCGTGTTGAAGCTAACTTTGAATTCATGACTAAATTGAATATTCCTTTCTTTGCTTTCCACGATGTGGACATTGCACCTGAAGGCGAAACGCTGCAAGAAACGAACAAAAATCTTGATGTCATCGTAGCTTTATTGAAGGACAACATGAAATCCTCCGGTAAAAAGCTGCTTTGGAACACTGTTAATATGTTCACAAATCCGCGTTTTGTTCATGGCGCTGGCACAACTTGCAATGCTGACGTTTATGCTTATGCTGGTGCGCAGCTCAAAAAAGGTCTTGAAGTGGGTAAAGAGCTTGGTGCGGAAAACTATGTTTTCTGGGGCGGCCGCGAAGGTTACGAAACACTTCTTAACACGGACATGGGCTTTGAGCTTGATAACCTAGCACGCTTGTATCATATGGCAATCGCTTACGCGAAGGAAATTGGCTTCGACGCGCAATTCCTGATCGAGCCAAAACCAAAAGAGCCAACTAAACATCAGTACGACTATGACGCAGCAACAACGATTTCATTCCTGCAAAAATACGGCTTGAAGGATCATTTCAAACTTAACCTTGAAGCGAACCATGCTACGCTTGCTGGTCATACGTTCGAGCACGAGATTCGTACGGCTGCAATTAACGGCATGCTTGGATCGCTTGATGCGAACCAAGGCGACCTGCTTCTTGGATGGGATACAGATGAATTCCCAACCGATCTATATTCAACTACACTAACGATGTTTGAAGTATTGAAAGCTGGCGGTATTGGCCGCGGCGGCGTTAACTTCGATGCGAAGGTTCGCCGTGCATCGTTCGAAACGGATGATCTGTTCCTTGCTCACATTGCTGGTATGGACAGCTTCGCTTGGGGCTTGAAAGCAGCTGCCAAATTGACGGAAGAGAAAATTCTCGACAACATCGTTGACAACCGTTACCGCAGCTTTAAAGAAGGCATCGGCGCGGATATCGTGTCTGGCAAAGCAACGCTTGCTTCACTTGAGCAATATGCGCTTCAAAACAATCCAATTAAAAATGAGTCCGGACGTCAAGAACGAATCCGCCTTATGTTGAGCGAAGTTATTTTTAGCGTTTAAGTCGGGAGGACTCTGACAAATGAGCTATGTAATCGGTATAGATTTAGGAACGAGCGCCGTTAAAGTGCTGCTTGTTGACCGTGATGGCACGGTAGCTGGGGAAGTCTCCCGCAGCTACCCGCTGTTTCATGCTTACTCCGGTTGGAGCGAGCAGCGGGCAGATGATTGGGTAGAAGGTACAGTTGAGGCTTTGCGTGAATTGACATCAACAGCAGGCATCGATGCCCAGTCAATTGAAGGGATTAGCTTCTCCGGTCAAATGCACGGACTTGTACTGCTGGACGGTGAAGGAAATCCTGTTCGCAACGCTATCTTATGGAATGATACGCGTACAACGGGGCAATGCCGTGAAATCGAACGCACGCTTGGAGACAAGCTGCTTAGCATTACTCGCAATCCAGCTTTGGAGGGCTTTACGCTTCCGAAAATTTTATGGGTTCGCGAGAACGAGCCGGATGCCTTCGCAAAGGCAAAGCTGTTCCTTCTGCCGAAGGATTATCTTCGCTACCGCTTAACAGGCGAGCTTCATATGGATTATTCCGATGCGGCGGGAACGCTTCTTCTTGATGTGGCTGGCAAAGCATGGAGCGAAGAAGTGCTTGAAGCGTTTGGAATTCCGGCACAATTTTGTCCACCGCTTGTTGAGTCGCATGGACTCGTAGGTACGCTGCTGCCGCAGTATGCTGACAGCACGGGGCTGCCAGGCACGACGAAGGTGTTCGCGGGTGGAGCGGATAATGCATGCGGGGCGATTGGCTCAGGCATTTTATCCGAAGGGTTAACGCTTTGCAGCATTGGTACTTCCGGCGTTATTCTCTCTTACGAGAATGACAAGACGAAGGATTTTGCAGGCAAGGTGCATTTCTTTAATCACGGCAAAGAGGACTCGTTTTATGCAATGGGTGTTACGCTTGCTGCTGGCTACARCTTAAGCTGGTTTAAGAAAACATTCGCTCCAAATGAATCCTTTGATCAATTGCTCGAAGGTGTAGGTGCAGTGAAGCCGGGAGCTGGCGGACTGGTGTTCACGCCATATCTCGTTGGCGAACGCACCCCACATGCGGATCCGCTCATTCGTGCAAGCTTTATCGGCGTTGACGGCTCACATGAACGCATTCATTTTGCACGTGCGGTGATGGAAGGCATTACTTTCTCCCTTAATGAGTCAGTCGATATGTTTAGACGCGCCGGCAAGACGGTCGATACGATCATTTCGATCGGCGGCGGCGCGCAAAACCCAGTATGGCTGCAAATGCAGGCTGATATTTTTGATGCAAAGGTTGTCGCATTAGAGAATGAGCAAGGACCTGGTTTAGGCGCTGCGATGCTAGCTGCATATGGTGCAGGCTGGTTTGATAGCTTGGAGTCCTGTGCAAATAAATTCGTTAAGCATGCAGATTCGTATTCGCCGCAGCCTGAAGCGGTTGCTGCTTATGCAGGCATTTTCAAAGTGTACCAGCAGGTTTATGAGCAAACAAAAGGCTTGAATGAGGCGCTAGCGCCTTATCGCGGCTAGTCGTACACAATAGAAGGGACTGTTATCCTCGAATTGAGGGTGACGGTCCTTTCTTTTTTTTTGGACCAGTGATTCAGAAAAGTGCCTTTTATTAAAACATTTAAACTAACATTCTATCGTGAAGGAGCAGATAGAGCGGTAAACGTTAGCGGGGATATACATAAGCAGAACAACATTGAAATCATTAGCGGTCTTGCTATCAAGTTCCTATGTATCTGAGCTGTCAGTCGCTGCTGTAGATCGTTCACGGACGGGCGGCGAGTTAATCGAGACGGTGGTTAACAAGATGACGTTGATTGATATGGCAGTACGCCAGTCAACTCAGCAAGTACAGCAGCTCGCAGCGCACATCCGAAATGAACCATATCTGAGCTGATTGGAAATATTTCAAAGCAGACAAATCTGCTGGCGCTGAACGCTGYGATTGAGGCGGCAAGAGCGGGAGAGCATGGGAGAGGCTTCGCGGTTGTAGCGGAAGAAGTGCGCAAGCTCTAAACACAGTCAGCGGAATCTGTGGTGAGAATTAAAGATTTGATCAATGAAATTCAGAATGATACAGAAACTGCCGTGAAGGCTATGAGAATGAGTGAAGCTGAATCAATAGAAGGACTGGCAAGCATAACAGATGCGGGAGATGCATTCATTCAAATCGCACATGCTTCAAGAGATGTGCTTGAAAAAATTCAGGAGGCAGCATCCTCCTCGGAGCAGCTGGCAGCAAGTGCACGGGAGGTCAATTCATCCATTTCCCAAATGACAGGAATTGCCTCTAGAAACTCCGCTATTGCCGGCGAAGTTTCTGCATTCTCGGAAGTGCAGTATGCGTCAGCAGAGGAAATATCATCATCAGCTAAAGGCTTAAGTGTATTTGCAATGGAAATGAACGAAGTGGCTCAAAAATTCAAGCTTTAAATAAAACGTGGAGCAGCTATTATCGTTTATAGCTGCTCCATATCATTTCGGGCCTAACACCCAACTCTCCGGCGATCAATTCTGCCGTTAGACGCTGGGGCTTTTTTATTTTCCCATTGCGAATTTTGGAAATGGTCGTAAGAGAGATAAGCGTTGACTGAGCGAGTGAAGTGACGGATATATTTTTACTGAGCATAAGCATACGAAGCTTGTAGGAGGGGTCCTCATCCTGATTATTCATATGAAGGCTGGTTAATATGACAACAAAGTTTTTTAAGGTCCGATTGCCATTGTAAAACGGCTGAACAACCGCATCAGCATTATAGCAACGATCCCCAAGCTTAAGATGAAAGTCCACGGATTCAGCCGTTCGGTTGTTTTTCGCATATTCTAATACCCGCTTAAGCTTGCTTCGTTCATGGTCTGGAACAAGCTCAAATATGGATTTGTTCAAATAGGAAGAGGAGGGCTGCTGTACAGGAGCATAATAATGCTTAAAGCTCATAATGTTATAGCGCTCATTCACAACAGCAGATACCATTATTTTATGATGCAAAATATATTCGTCAATCCATTTGGCTTCCCGTAAATCCTTGCAAATGATGACATAAACAATGCGGTCTTCGAGCTGGAGCTTGCGGCAGGACAAACGTATATCTGCAGGAGTCGATGACTTCGTGACAAGTTTGCATTCAAGAAGCGGTGATAGGGCTTGCTCATCAGCAAGTTGATGTACGGCTTCATCAAAGGAGAGAGTTGTCTCATCCGTCGATATAATAGTAGCTGGATCGAGGAGCATAAGATCTGATTTCTTAAAACCGGAAAAAGCTGCAAAAGCTTGATTGACGTCTACAATAGACCAACGGGATTCGTCCCACTCGACGATAAGCATAGGATCTGAAAGTAAATAAAATAAATGGTTCATCGATGACATCCTCCTTATCAATAGCCTAGCTGCACACTTATGTAATGATTATGTCACAAAACATAACATAATAAAATAGTTATTTGTAATTATATATCATGACGCCTTGCCGTATTCTTTTTTTACATGATTTTGTATGAATAGGGCATGTTAAACAAAACGTTAGAAAGGATGATCGCTATTGTCTACGAACTCAGCCTTATTGTTTGATTTTAACGATGCTCAAAGTGCGGCTCTTGCTTGCGAGACGCTGAGGGAGCTCGGATATGAGACGGTTCTTCATGAAGGAAGCAGTATGCATGTTCATTTAGAAGGAAGCGATCTAACTTCAGCACTCGAAATTGCACAATCACATGG
>NZ_JBFTSN010000310.1:0-7836 GCF_056400045.1 Paenibacillus sp. 01L418 | reverse complement strand
GATGAACTGTCCAATCTATTTGGGTAAGGATAGTGGGATTCACCAATAAAACAAATCAACCACGCCCATAGGTCGTGGTTGATTTGTTTTAAACCTATTCAATAAATTTCCTTCAAAAGCTCGAAAACTTCCTCTAAAGTAAGGCCGAAGGTTTTGTAATAGGAAGTGTCAAGAACCATTTGCTTCATAATCATTTCGTTGCGTTTTTGCAGCATCTCATCAAGGGAGAGCTCGGCTACAAAACAGCCTTTGCCGGTTACGGTATAAATCAAGCCAAGTCGTTCAAGTTCTTCCCACGCTTTTTTTACGGTAATGATACTAACACGAAGCTCTGTGGCGGCTTGTCGTATGGGAGGTAAGCTGTAACCATTTTCTAGTTCACCGTTTAGAATTTGTGCGCTAATTTGTTCAAAAAGCTGCTGATAGATCGGTTTATCAGAGGTATTCGAAATGGCTATGTTCATTATATTTCTACTTTCTCAAACCGTTTAATAGCAATACGATAAGCGATAAACGTACATATCGCAAATATGACGATGCCCATGATCAGGATAAATAGATGTGTTCCTAATTGATCAGTACCATTTCCTTTGAAGAGATCAGACACAAATGAATTCTGAATTCCGAGCCATTCTGCTCCTCCTGCAAACAGAATAGCAGCTGTAATAGAAACAATCGATGCTGCGCCGTATTTATAGGCTGTTTTATAATACATCGATATAAAGATAATGTTGAAGATCGCAATCATAACGAAGCATAGTCCCCAAAAACCAAAGGATGGTTTGAAAAAAAAGTAGATCAGATTCGGGTACAGGTGAACACTAATTATCCCATATATCATTGCAATAATGATATGCATTAATTCTAGGATAACAATAACAGATACCTTTGCTTTTACTATGTCTTTTTTGGTTACAGGCAGCATGTTTGTAAATATCAGATCATTCTGAGATTTATACCCTGCATGCATATTCGGTATCGTGATGAAACAAAAGTAAAGCAGGACAAGGAAATATAACCATGAGGGAATTAACATTAAGGCCCCTGTCAAAAAAGGCATGATATAAAAGAATGGGCTTACGCCTAGCTTTAATTCTTTCATCAGTAAATTATACATGCACAATCTCCTTTTTCGCGAAATAGATCATGATCTCCTCAAGACTAGGCAAAGTTGATTTAATATTCCAAGAGGGATCAAAGTCTTTAGTATGGATCAAGGCTGTAAAGCCGAATGAATTCTTTTTGTAGGCAATTAACTGGTCTTTTATCAAATCCAATTGTTCTTCTTTCCCGTTCACCAAGCGGTAGGTATCAATAAATTCTTCTTTCTCAGAGCTGTTGATAATATGTCCGTTATCGATAAAAGTAATATAATCGGCACATTTTTCCAAATCAGTTGTGATATGAGTGGAAAACAGGATGCTGATTTCACCATCTTCCACTAGTTCCTGAAAAATATCCAATAAATTGTCCCTTGCCACCGGATCAAGTCCGCTTGTCGGTTCATCAAGAATAAGCAGCTTTGCACCGTGTGATAAAGCGATGGCTAAGCTGTATTTCACTTTCATCCCGGTTGATAATTCAGCTATTTTTTTGTTTTCATTCAAATTAAATCTCTTGAGATAATTGTAATAGGCTTCATCATTCCAATTATGATAGAACTTTTTGATTACATTAGTTAATGTTTTGACTTTGTTTCGAGTATAGAAATTGATGTCACCAAAGGCAGAGCCAATTTCTTGTTTTAATTCGAGCTCGTGTTTGGTCATCTCCTTGCCCAAAATACTAATCTCGCCGCTATCCTTATGAATCAAATTCAAAATGGCTTTTATTGTCGTTGTTTTTCCTGCGCCGTTGGCTCCGATAAATCCCATAATATAACCCTTTTCCAGTTGAAAAGATACGTCTTTTAAATGAAAATGCTCATATTTTTTATTTAAATTTTTAATTTCTAACGCAAGCATATAATCATCTCCTTTGTAGATTGTGTATGTTGTGCATGCACAATATATCATTGAAGCCATTCGTATGTCAATAACAAGAAATTTATGGATGAGTTTGTTTGTTTCTTGTTTATCGTAGTTTGGTATACTTTTGTCGATTAAAGGCTAATCGAGTCGAATTGGCGAGAGGATTGACTTATTTCAGAAGGAGGGTTAGAAGAAGGCAATAAGCAATTGATGACCAAACTGTTTTGAAGGAGTGTCTAAGCGTGGTGGCGTTTTTTTGTATAGAATGCCAGGGGGACGATCTCCGGGATGCAGTCCGAGTGGGGAGTGAAAAGATTTCCAAGGAACAAAACATCATGTAATAAAATTCATTTTAGAACATTGGCCCATGCCCTATATGAATGTCCTTCATACGATATACAGTGCCTTATGTTAAATGACAGAGTAAGCAATTGCTCAATGAGAGATGTGATTATTTAAATTAAAAACGGAGCTTACCGGGTGATTTGTTTTTAAAGTGTGCGGAGTGTAAAAGCACATGGCTCAAGCAATCCGAAGCTGCTTAAAATAACACCAGCCCAAGATACTTGTTTATTTGGCGTGGCTTAGTCAGCGAAGATTCAAAACATCGATAAGCTAACCAAACTTTTTATTCTCAAATGGGCGAGACAAGCCAGCGGCGCTGACTCGTCCTTATTAATAAATAGTGTAGATGTGAAACCAGTTCTGGAGGGAAAACGGTCGTAGTCAGGGATGGGATCAAGGTTTAGTCTAATATGATATTGCCTTGGTTATCGCTGTTTAGGAAGGCTTTGTATAATGGCGTTCTGACATTATTTTGATTCATATGGTGCAGCTAAGGAGATGAGAACACTGAAGAAGATAACAGTAAAAAAACGTTTTGCTCGTTACAATCACAGGCATTTTCAATTTAGAAAAAAACGATGCCATAAGTGTAAGGAAAGGAATTGTAAGTGTGGTATTAGACAGGAAGTTATAGTAAATGTCAAAGCAAAGCGAAGAGCAGCGAGTGTTATAGGAGCAACAGGTGCAACGGGAGCAACAGGTGCAACGGGAGCAACAGGTGCAACGGGAGCAACCGGAACAACAGGAGCAACGGGAGTAACCGGAACAACAGGAGCAACGGGAGCAACCGGAACAACAGGAGCAACGGGAGCAACAGGAGTCACAGGGGCGACAGGAGCAACAGGTGATCCAGGTGTGACAGGATCAATAGGGGCAACTGGGGTTACAGGAGTAACTAGCCCAACAGGAAATCCAGGTGGGGCGACAGGTGAAACAGGATCAACAGGGTCAACAGGAGCAACGGGAGCGACAGGTGAAACAGGAGTAACGGGCGCATCAGGAGCAACAGGAGTAACGGGAGCGACAGGTGAAACAGGAGCAATAGGAGTCATAGGAGCGACAGGAATAACGGGAGCGACAGGTGAAACAGGAGCAACAGGAGTCATAGGAGCGACAGGAGTAACGGGAGCAACAGGTGAAACAGGAGCAACAGGAGTCATAGGAGCGACAGGAGTAACGGGAGCAACAGGAGCAACGGGAGCAACAGGAGCGACAGGAGTAACGGGAGCGACAGGTGAAACAGGAGCAACAGGATCAATAGGAGCAACGGGAGCAACAGGAGCGACGGGAGCAACAGGAGCGACAGGAGTAACGGGAGCAACAGGAGCGACAGGAGTAACGGGTGCAACAGGAGCAACAGGTGAAGGCTTGTCAGCGTATGGTTATGTATTCAATACAGGTAGCCAGTCAGTAGCGGTAGAAACGGATATTATTTTCGATAGCAATGGTAATCTAAATAACATCACCCATACACCGAATACATCACAAATTATGATAAATAACGCTGGAGACTATGCCGTTTATTATATTGTAACTGCAGTAGAAAGTAATCAATTTACCTTATATCAGAATGGTGCCCCTGTTGGCGGAAGCGTGTATGGCTCGGGTGCCGGTACTCAACCTAATCCAGGCATGATTATTATTACTGCTGCCGCTAGTGATGTACTAACTTTAAGAAATCATTCCAGCGCCTCTAGCGTTACTTTACAAACCAATGCTGGGGGGTCTCAAATCAATTCAAATGCTTCCATTCTTATTATGAAAATAAGCTCTTAGGATCACTTTCAAAATTKTGAAAAGATAAGTTCAATATAATTTACAGAACCATCCAGATGGAATTGTATGCAATTTAATGTGATTAGGCTAGTGCTGATTCGCCCTTAGACTGCACCAATTAAAAAAATCACGTCCATTGGGCGTGATTTTTTTTATATGTTGGAATGCCCAATGAGCGAACCACAGCGTTAGATGAGATGAATCTCTTTAGTGCTCAATTTCTAAGAATTGTTATATAAAAATACAAGTTTTTAATCTGCTGGTTCAGTTTTTGGGTGTGATAAAATGAAAGGTGCGCTTAATCGGCTCAAAAACGATATGAGGAGTGAATGATACACAAATGATGCAATATAGGAGAAAATGGCTCCCAAATACGTTGAAATATAGACTGTTTATCGCGTATATCACACTACTGATGCTTCCTTTGTGCATCGCAATTTATTATCTTTTCCAGCATTTTGAAACGATTCGGCAGAATGATATGATCGACCGCATGTCTGAGCGTATGCAGCAGGTTTATATATCCTTGACGGATATGATGGCATTTTCATACAAAGCAAATACCATGCTGAGTCAGGATGAAAGCCTGATCCAGATTATGCACGCTCCTGATAAATATGATCCTTTTGTACGAAAGAAAATAATAGAAAGCAAAATGTTCGGAATCAACAACAGCTTTTTCTTCCATCAGACGGAGCTGTATTTTCGTTTTATCGACCGTAATGGCAATGTATACACCTCCTATGCTCCCAATGACCAGTTGACAAACGAACGGAAAGAATTACAGGAGTGGCAAAATAAGCTGCAAATCGGCTTGCGTCCTTACCGATGGGTGGCGAACGACTGGAATGATGTAAGAGGAAGTCAAGGAAGTAAGCTACTAAGTCTGTATACGATGCTGGACGACGAGCTGCGGGGAAATTATGGATTAGCACGTATCAGCATCAACATTCAGGAGTGGTTCAACAATACGCTAAAAGATAATCCGGTCAATCAGGATCTAACCATTTTTACCGGGCAAGAAGAAATCATTTTACAAAATAAGGAATCCGCTTTCAGTGTGGACAGCATGAAAAGGATCATTTCTTCACATGCAAAAAATGGACATTACAAAGATGAACGCGCTTTGTCACTAGTCAATTACAGTTATGTGGAGGAGCTGGATTGGTATGTCGTTAGTCAAATGCCCTTAAGTGAGCTTCAGCGTGAAGTCAAGCAATTAAGACTGATGATCTATATGTTTCTCATTATTCTGGTAATCGTTTTCATCACGGTAACCTTCTTTTTGGCGTCTCGAATAACGAAGCCGTTGTATGTTTTGAAACGAAGCATGGAAGAGGCGTCGGACAAGAAGCTGAATGTTAAAATATCGATCAACCAAGGTGCAACAGATGAAATTCGTTCGCTAAGCGATAGCTTTAACCGAATGATTGATGATGTTGTTCTGCTAATTGCTAAGTTGAAACAGGAAGAACGGCAAAAGCAGGTAGTCCGTTTTCAAATGCTGCTCTACCAAATGAACCCGCATTTTCTCTTGAATACGTTGAACACTGTCAAATGGATTGCAAGAAAAGAGAAACAGGACGCCATTGCGGGTATTTGTACTTCTTTAGGCTTAATATTGGAGGCTAGTCTGAATTCCGATATTGAGCTGATTCCACTTAAAGAAGAGATCACTTTGCTGCGATCCTATGAATCCATACAGGCGTTTCGATTTAGAGAACAGTTTACAATCGAATATGAAACAGAGGAATCGGTACAGTATGCGCTTGTTCCAAAATTTAGTTTGCAGCCTCTGACAGAAAACTCTATCGCCCACGGCTTTAATATGTCTGAAGGTCGTGGCACCATATGGGTCAGGGCGCGAGCGGAGGGGAGCGAGCTTGTTCTTGAGGTGGAAGATAACGGAATTGGCATGGAAGAGGCAGCCCACAATAAGGGGAGACGCAGCGGACACGGGATTGGACTGAGCAATTTAAGAGAAAGGCTGGAGCTGCTCTTTAAACGTGAGGGTGTGATTGAACTTATATCGGGCGCGGAAGGAACCCTCGTTCGAATACGTATGCCATTATTGATTGCAGCGCCTTATTCACAGAAAGGAGATGACGGACATGTGGACGATTTTATTGGTGGAAGATGAAGTGTTTGTTCGTGAAGCCGTCAGAGAAATTTTGGACTGGGAAAGCCATGGTTTTTGTGTTGTCGGCGAAGCAGGCAACGGCAATGAGGCGCTTTCGGCTATTGTGGATTTGAAGCCGGATGTCGTCATCGCCGATATAGTTATGCCTGGCATGGACGGAATTGAATTGCTGAAGGAAACACGGAAAGCTGGTATACGCAGCCGCTTTATTATGCTGACGGCTATGAACCAGTTCGATTATGCACGGGATGCGCTTCAATACGGAGCTTCCAACTATTTGCTGAAACTATCCTTAAATGATGATGTTTTGCTGGAAAGTTTGGCACGAATCAAGCAGGAATTGCTTGCAGAGCTTAAAGGGGCTGGAGAGGCGCTTTTTCCTTATTATCACCGCACGTGGGCGGTTATTTTGGGAATAGGAGTATCGGCTCAGGCAGATGCAGCGGAGCTTGTCTTGGCGGTGGAGAAATTCAGCAGTCTGAGATTAGAGATTGTAGTCACTCTAAACGGTGCCGCACCTGCTCGCATGGATCAAGTTGGGATCCGGCCGGAAAAATATCTGCTTGTCCAAACCTTCCATGATGCGGGTCAGACCACTTTCTTTTGCTGGAGCTTTCAGAAGAAGTCAGAATCGGTCAGCCAGATCCCGTCCCAGCGGATGATTGAAACAACGACTATTAGCAACTTGTCCCGTTTGTCCGATGATTGGCTGCATGCGCTGAATCAATTAAACGGCAATTGGTACGGTCGTGATACTGTTCCGATAGGGGAGAAACACGTGATGGTGCCAATCGAGGAGCTGGAGGCTGAGTTGATTCGCTGCTTTGAAGAGAGGAATGAACCAAAATGCACGGAGGCAGCAACGCTGATCTGGTCGTGCATGAAAGACTCGTCATTTTCTCATGTGGAAGTGAAAAAACGAGCAGCCCATCTGCTTCATGTTGTGACGATGCTGGCAGGACGAAAATCGGAGGATCGGACAGACATCTACTCTGCCGTAAGCCATGAATCGCTGCTTGCGCTTATGCTGCAAGCAATACGGGAGCTTATTAGGCAGAAGCAGGAGGAGCATATAAGCTATACAGACCATCCAGAGGTAAACCGGGTGATTCAATATATGCTGGAGCATTACAGGGAGAACATTAAAGTTACGGATTTGGCTAGTCTGGTAGCGATCAATGTAGACTATTTGAGTACCGTATTCGGCAAAAAAACGGGATTGACGCCAATCGCCTATTTGCGAAACATTCGTATTGAACAATCCAAACGTCTGCTGCTGCATTCCAAGCTCAGTGTAGAAGAGATTGCGAGCCAGACGGGCTTCACTGACGATGCGTACTTCATCAAAGTGTTCAAGCGCTTGGTTGGACAAACCCCCAGCTCCTTTAGGAAAGAGAACAATATATAAGTTTTATACAGCCAATCCGCAAGTTTCGTCTCTTATAGACCCAAGAGCGAGTTGATATAGTTGGGATGTATTAAACATCCGATTAGGGAGGTTACAAGAAAGATGAGAAACAGAAAGAGATTGGTTGCAGGCTTGACTTCGATTGTGGCGGTGTCTCTGATGCTTGCTGGCTGTGGCGGAAACGGTAACAGCAATGG